>CALRME020000246.1:0-5295 GCA_943369045.1 Sphingobacterium thalpophilum | reverse complement strand
GATCGAGGTCGATGCCGGCGCAAGAATCCTGCTACCCGGACGGATGACTTCGGAGTCGGGCGCAGATCGTGGCGACGTCGACCGCATCCAGCCAGGTATCCAGTACACCGTCAAGGACGGGGTCCTGCAGTTCAAGCTGATTGCGCCGTTCAAGCCCGAGACGGTCAACCTTCGGGTATCCGTCAAGGGGACCACCGAGAAGGTCCTCGTCCGGTACGTCCCGGACCTGCGCGAAATGCTGGTGGTGGGCCTTCTCGAGTCACATATCCGCGCCGACAAGTTCGATCCGAACCAGATTGTCCCGGTTCGTGAGAACGATGGCTTTGACAATGAGTTGCGCAACTTCACCAAGGAATTCAATGGTGGCAGCAGCCGCATTGGTGCGCGAGCTGCCGTCTACCTTAAGGGAAAAGTCAGCGGCCAGTACCTGTTGACCCTGTCCTATGATTCCGAGAAGGTGACTCACAAGAGGCTGTTCCAGGACATTGACCCGAACGCCTTCTACCCGGTGTATGGCGATTCGAGCTACCGCGGTGTCGATGCCCAAAGCTCGGGCAAGCTGTATGTGCGGGTCGACAAGAATCTCAGCTACCTGATGTATGGCGACTACTCCACCGCCGACACCAACCCCGCGCGGTCATTGAGCCAGTACAGCCGCTCCCTGCCGGGCGTTCGCGGACACTACGAAGAGGGCAACGTCACCGCGAATGCTTTCTTCGCCCAGCAGTCACTGACCCAGGTCGTGGACGAATTCGCCGCGCGCGGCGTGTCCGGTCCCTATTCGGTGTCCCGCTCCGACGGCATTACCGGCAGCGAGAAGATTGAAGTGCTGGTGCGGGACCGCAATCGTCCATCAGTGATCCTCAAGGCGACGATGCTGACCCGTTCGCTCGACTATGAGTTCGAGCCGTTTAACGGCCAGATCCTGTTCCGGGCACCGGTTCCGAGCGTGGACGACCAGCTCAATCCCGTGTCCATCAGGGTGACTTACGAGGTTGACCGCGGCGGGCAGCGTTTCGTCATCGCAGGCGGGGATGTCCAGCTCAAGCTCAGTGATTCGCTCTCGATTGGCGTCGCTGCAGCGCGCGACAACAATCCCGATGCGCCCTTCACGGTGGTCGGTGCCAACCTGCACCTAAAGCTCAGCAAGAACACCGAATTGATTGCCGAAGTGGCACGCGCCGACAGTGTGGTCGGCGCAACTTCGAACAACTTCACGGTCAACAACAGCGCGAACTTCGCGGGGGTGACCGGTCCGGTTTCCGGCCAGGCGGCCCGGGTGGAGATCCGCCATTCCGGTGACGGGATCTCCGGCCGTGCCTATGCCCTGCGTTCTGACGAGAACTTCAACAACCCTTCGTCGGGGGTTACGGGCGGACGGACGGAATTCGGCGCCACCGGGGCCTATCAGGTCAACCCGAAACTTTCGCTGAACGCGGAAGTCCTTCACTCTGAAGACCGGATTGCCGCAAGCAAGAGTGACACCGCGTCGTTCGGTGCCGACCTGAAGATTACCGACCGCCTGACCATAGGCGCGGGTGCGCGCCATGTGGCACAGAGCGCGATCACCCTGGTGCCAGCCATCGGGAGCAACTGTGTCGGCATTGGCGACAACAGCGGTACCAGCCAGGGTTACAACGTCGGCTACGGCATCAACCAGGTCGGCAACCAGCAGATCGACCCTGCCACTGGCCGGCCGGTAGTTTGCAACACCATTTCCTTGCCCACGGGGCCCACCACTTCCCTTGACAGCTCTTCGCTGTATGCACGGGCCTCCTGGCGGGCCACCGATACCGTGTCCCTGACGGGTGAAGTCCAGAAGGAGGTGGGTGCCACCTCCGCCACGCTTTACCGGGCCGGCGCCGACTGGCAGGTTGCCGAGAAGACGCGGCTGTATGGCCGCTATGAGCACTCTTACCAGTTCGCCGGCGCCTATGGACTGGGCGTGGGCGAGACAGCCAGCACTGTTGCCCTGGGCATGGACACGCAGTACATGCAGGACGGCACCTTGTACAGCGAATACCGCATGCGTGACGCTTCCGCGGGGCGTGAAGTCCAGTCCGCGATCGGCCTGCGCAACGGCTGGCGGATTTCCGAGGGCTTGCGCCTGGTGACGAACGCGGAGCGCGTGATGACGTCAGGTGGCGGCGCGACGGCCTTGGGCATGGGCGTGGAATACACGGCGAGCGAGCTGTGGAAGGGTTCCGCGCGGCTTGAGCGCCGGGAAGACAGCGCCAATATCAATTACCTGCTGACTGCGGGTATTGCCCGCAAGCTGGATCGCAACTGGACGCTTGTTGGGCGTGATTACCTGAACATCGTGCAACCCAAGGTGGGTTCGACGCACAGGCAAAACCAGTTCCAGGTGGGATTTGCATACCGTCCGGTGGACAACAACAAATTCGATGCGCTCGGCCTGTACGAACGCAAGACCGAAACCGATCCTGCCGCCGGCATCCGCAACAGCACTGACGTGGTCAGCATGCGCGCCAACTACCATCCCAACCGGGTCTGGTGGGTGTCAGGGCGCTACGCATTCAAGCGGGTCAATGAATTGCTGCTGGGGACGGTCCAGGACAACTACTACGCGCAGCTGTTTGGCGCGCGGGTGACCTACGACATCAGCAATCGCTGGTCGGTGGGGGCCTTGACTACGGTTCTGGTCGGCAAGGGCGGGGCGCGCCAGTATGCGTATGGCCTGGAAGTTGGCTACGTCCTGATGGACAACGTCTGGGTGACGGCCGGCTACAACTGGCGCGGCTTCAAGGACGATGTCCTGACCGGAAGCGACTATCTGAACCGCGGTTGGGTGCTTGGCGTGCGCTACAAGTTCGACGAAGACCTCTTCCGCAAAAATGACGCCAGCGTCAACAAGACCCTGACACCGTCCTCGCCGGCCACCGTTACACCCAAGCCTTAATCCATCTGTCGCTTTCTTGCGTATAGATTGGCGTAGCGCTGTAACAATCCCGCGTAAGCCATTGATAAGTAAGCCCTTTGGCCGGTAGTATTGGCCGGGCAAAACGCTTTTCCTGTGGATTTCCTCACAAAAACTTCATTGATTTGCGTTTTTGTCCGTAACATCTTTTTACAAACGCCGCCGACGATGTAAGATTGTGTATCAGAAGCAGTTTTGAGAAAGAGATGAATTCCAGGTTCCTGTCAGCCATAGCAATTGTCATCGCCCTTAGCGGGTGTGCACACAATGCCGTCAACAGCGAAGGGCCCGGTCCCGCCGCGCTTTCGACGGGCTTGGCTTCGCAGGAAAAGCGCATCACCGACCAGCAGATCCAGGCTGACCGCAAGACGATGGAAGCTGTACAGCAACGCCTGCGGTCACTGAGCGAGCGCGGGGTTACGCAAAACAATTATGGGCTGGCCAAGGCCCAATGCTGGCTTGACACTGCCAAGACCCAGTACCACGAGAACGACCGCACTGGCTATATCGAGGAATCGCTCGCTGAGTCCATCAAGATTGTCCAGGCGCTGGAGTCCGACAAGAACGTCAAGGTGGGTTACGACACGCCGCTAGTCGCTCGCAGCACCCGTATCCGTGAAGACCTGTGGAACCAGCTGAACGCGTTCAAGAGCCGTGACACCCTCCAGTGCGTCGCCCGTACCGTGGCCTGCGGCGAAGTCCGTCTGGTCCGCGCAGGCCATGCCGAACAGCAAACCGGCTGGCGCCAGGCTACCCCGCACGTGCAGATGGTTGAAGACGCGGTGCGCCGCGCTGCCGCCGAAGCCGCAAGCTGCAGCCCTACCCGGGCCGGTTGAGCTCCCGGACCAGCCGCCTTCAGTCCGGCACGACAGCCGTGACTTCAATCTCGATCTTTGCCCTTTCCTCGACCAGGGCGCTGACTTCCACGCAGGTCATGGCGGGGAAATTGCGACCCATCACCGCGCGGTAAGCCTCACCCAGTTCGGGCAGGCGAGCCAGGTACTCCTTGCGGTCAACCACGTACCAGGTCATCCGGGCCATGTGCGAGGGTTCGGCTCCGGCTTCCTGCAGCACCGCAAGGATGTTGCGCAGGGCCTGGGCAGTCTGCGCGATGAAGTCGTCCGACTCGAACTGCTGCTGTGCATTCCAGCCAATTTGCCCCCCGACAAACACCAATGCGCCGCGAGCGGCAATTCCATTGGCGTAGCCCCTGGGGGTCGTCCATCCGGGCGGTTGCAAGATTTTCATGATTGCCTCAACTTGAATCGCTGCAGCTTGCCGGTTTCCGTTCGCGGCAGCGCATCCACGAACTCGATTTCCCTGGGGTACTTGAAGGGCGCGATGCTGGCCTTCACATGGTCCTGCAAGGCCTTGACCAGGGCCGCGTCGCCCGTGTGGCCGGCACGCAGCACGCAAAATGCCTTCACCAGCATGCCCCGCTCCTCGTCGGGCTTTCCGACCACGCCGCATTCGGCAACGGCCGGGTGGCGCAGCAGGGCATCTTCCACCTCGGGGCCGCCGACGTTGTATCCGGCGGTGATGATCATGTCATCGGCCCGGGCCTGGTAGAAGAAGTAGCCATCGGCATCCTGCATGAAGGCGTCACCGGGGTAGTTCCAGCCGGCCTTTACATAAGTGACCTGGCGCGCGTCGTCCAGGTACTTGCAGCCGGTCGGCCCGACCACGGCCAGCTTGCCGACCGTTCCTCGTGGCAACTCCACGCCATCGTCGTCCACCACCCTGGCCATGTAGCCCGGAACGACCGTACCGATGGCTCCCCGCCTGACCTGTGATCCTGCCGACGAGATGAAGATGTGGAACATCTCCGTGGCGCCGATGCCGTCGAGCATCTCAATGCCGCTCGCATCCTTCCAAAGCTGCCGGGTTGCGTCGGGCAACGCCTCCCCCGCGCTCACGCTCACGCGCAGCTTGCCGATGCCGTGCTGTTTCACGAAAGGGACCATCTGCCGGTAGAAGGTGGGAGCCGTGTAGCAGATCGTGGCTCCAGCTTCGATGATGGTCCTGACCATGCCTTCAGGCGTGTACGGTCCGTCCGGGAAATGGATGGAGGCGCCGGCCCACATCGGGAACACCAGCATGCCGCCCAGGCCGAACGTGAAGGCCAGGGGAGGCGAGCCAACCACAACGTCCCCGGGCGTCGCCCTGAGCACATGACGAGGCCAGGCTTCGCAGGCGGCCAGCACATCCCTGTGGCTATGGACGGCTGCCTTGGGCTTGCCCGTGGTGCCCGAAGTAAACGCCATGAGCGCAATGTCGTCAGCCGCCGTTGGGCAAGGCGTGAACGCCCCGTCTTTGGCCTGCGCAAGACCTTCCAGCGACGTCGCCTCACCGGCAAC
>CALRME020000245.1:0-5297 GCA_943369045.1 Sphingobacterium thalpophilum | reverse complement strand
CATGACAGACATTGCCCTGTTTTCCATCCTCGTCACGCTTGCCGCGGCAGTCCTGCTTTCCGCGCTGCGCATGCGCCTGCAGACGCGCCCGGTCCGCCGCGTTCCCGCAGCCAGGCGCGCCGCCGCGGCGCCGGCCTCGCCGCTCCTGAGCCCGGGCGAGCTGGAGAAGGTCTTCGACGATGCAGAGAAGGCGGCGGCGCACAAGCGCATCACCGGCCTCGATGGCGTCAACCCGCATGAATACGGCTCACGCGCATTCGTGCTGTGGGTCACCCACTACCACGCCGTCCTGATGGGACTGCGCGGCTGATTCGCGCGCGGGCCTGCTACTTCTTCCCGAGGTTCAGGCGCCCGGCGCTTTCGGTATAGAGCTTTGTCTTCTCGCGCATGAAGGCGTCCATCTGCTCCACGCCCACGTTGACCAGCTCGAAACCGCTTTTGGCGGCCAGCTCCTTCATCTCGGGGTCGTTGTTCAGCGCCGCCCACATGTCCGACAGCTTCTTGCGCTGTTCGGGCGGCGTCGATTTGGGAACACCGATGCCGCGGTAGGCGCCGTCGACCCAGTCAACACCCAGCTCCTTGAAGGTCGGCACGTCGGGCAGCAGCGGGTGGCGCTTTTCCATCGCCACCGCCAGCGCGCGGGTCTTGCCCTTGTTGTTGATGGCAAACGCGGTATAGGTCACAGCCCCGTCGATCTGGTTGCCCACCACGGCCAGCGCCATGTCGCCCGTGCCCTTGTACGGCACATAGGTGCTCTTGATGCCGAAGGCCGCGTTGAGCCGCTCGTGCGAGGCATGGTTGGCCGAGTTCAGGCCCGAGCCGCCCAGGTTCATCTTGCCGGGGTTCTTCTTGGCGGCATCGAGGAAATCCTTGAAGGTCTTGTAGGGGCTGGCCTCGGGCACCACCAGCGCGTCGGGCGTGAAGTGGAACCAGAACACAGGCGTGACGTCGGCCGTCTTGTACTGGACCTCGCCCTCGATCGGCTGGAACACGATGTGCGGCAGGTTGACGCCAACGACGTTCAACCCATCGCCCGGCAACTGGTTCATCTGGCTCCACATCAGCCCGCCGCCGGCGCCAGCCTTGTACTGGATGATGGTGTCGATGGCCGCGCACTTCTTCTTGAGCACCACCTGCTGGTGGCGCGCCGACAGGTCCGACTCACCGCCGGGCGGGAAGGCCTGCCAGTAGAGGACGTTCTTTTCGGGGCAGGCCTGCGCGTTCGCTGCAAAAGGCGCGGCCGCGAGGCAGGCCAGGGCTATCCACTTGGTGATCTCGACCTTCATGCTGGTGTCTCCTTCGTTGTGGTTTGGTACTGCTGAACGTTGTCGCTAGCCATTCTGGGCAAGCAGGGCGCAGACGGCATTGGTGACTTCCTCAGTACGGGCCTTGCCGCCCAGGTCGCCGGTGTGCAGGCGGACATCAGCAGTAATGCTTTCGATGGTCTGCATCAGCTTTTTCGCGGCCGCGTCTTCGCCCAGGTGCTCCAGCAGCATCACGCAGCTCCAAAAAGTGCCGACCGGGTTGGCCAGGCCTTTGCCCATGATGTCGAAGGCCGAGCCATGGATGGGCTCGAACATGCTGGGGTAGCGCCGCTCCGGGTCGATATTGCCGGTGGGCGCAATGCCCAGGCTGCCGGCCAGCGCGGCGGCCAGGTCGCTCAGGATGTCGGCGTGCAGGTTGGTGGCCACCAGCGTGTCCAGCGAAGCCGGGCGGTTGACCATGCGCGCGGTGCAGGCGTCGACCAGTTCCTTGTCCCACTTCACGTCCGGGAACTCCTTGCTGATGGACAGGGCGATCTCGTCCCACATCACCATCGCGTGGCGCTGCGCGTTTGACTTGGTCACCACTGTCAGCAGCTTGCGCGGGCGTGATTGCGCCAGCTTGAAGGCAAAGCGCATGATTCGTTCCACACCTGCGCGGGTCATCATGCTCACGTCGGTGGCCACCTCGATGGGGTGGCCCTGGTGGGCGCGGCCGCCTACGCCGGCGTATTCGCCCTCTGAGTTCTCGCGCACGATGACCCAGTCCAGGTCTTTTGGTGCGCAGCGCTTGAGGGGTGCGTCAATGCCCGGCAGGATGCGGGTGGGCCGCACGTTGGCGTACTGGTCGAAGCCCTGGCAGATCTTGAGCCGCAGGCCCCACAGCGTGATGTGGTCGGGAATGTGCGGGTCCCCTGCGGAGCCGAACAGGATGGCGTCCTTGTTGCGCAAGGCGTCCAGTCCATCGGCCGGCATCATCACGCCGTGCTCGCGGTACCAGTCGCCACCCCAGCCGAAGCTCTCGAACTCGAAGTTGAAAGTCTCGCTCGTGGCGGCAAGCGCCTGGAGTACGGTCTGCCCGGCGGGGATCACTTCCTTGCCGATGCCGTCGCCCGGGATGCAGGCAATCCTGTAGGTTTTCATGGATTGCGACTCTAGGCCTTGCATATTTCAATGACACAGCACAAAGTTATTCCATTGTTGCCTTTGAATTAACAATGTCCGCACCCGTTTCCGCACCTTCCGAAATGGCTTTCTTCAGCCTGCTGGCGCGCTGCGGCAGCTTTTCGGCCGCGGCGCGCGAGCTCGACATTTCCACGCCGGCGGTCAGCAAACGCCTGTCGCAGATGGAGGCGCGCCTGGGCGTGCAGCTGCTCAACCGCACCACGCGCCGCATGAGCCTGACGCCGGAAGGCGAGACTTACCTGGAGCACGCGCGCCGCATCCTGGCGGACATCGACGACATGGAGCGCGTGGTGGGCGGCGCGATGGCCGCGCCCAAGGGCCTGCTGCGGGTGAACGCTACGCTGGGTTTCGGGCGCACGCATGTCGGGCCCCTGATCAGCAGCTTCATCAAGTTGCACCCCCAGGTCCAGGTGCAGCTGCAGCTGACCGTGAATCCGCCGCCGCTGACCGACGATGCCTTCGACGTCTGTGTGCGCTTTGGCGAGCCGCCGGACGCGCGCGTGATCGCGCGCCGCATCGCGCCCAATCGCCGCCTGCTGTGCGCCACGCCCGCCTATCTTGCGAAGCACGGCACGCCAAAGTCGCCGCAGGACCTGGCGCAGCACAACTGCATCGGCATCCGCCAGGGGGGTGAGGCCTACGGCGTGTGGCGGCTCTCCTCGGGCAAGCGCGAGACGGCCGTCAAGGTGCGCGGCAACCTGAGCACCAGCGACGGCGAGATCGCCGTCAGCTGGGCGCTGGCGGGGCACGGCATCCTGATGCGCTCGGAGTGGGACATCGCGCGCTACCTGCGCAGCGGGCGGCTGGTCCAGGTGCTGGAGCACTACGACACGCCGCCTGCCGATATCCACTGCGTCTACCCGCAGCGCCACCAGCTGTCGGCCCGGGTGCGGGCCTTTGTGGACCACGTGGCAGCGCATTTTGAAAAGACAGCGGCGCCCGGCTGACCGATACTGTCATCCACCCATGCCCCGCAACACCCTCCGGCAACTCGCCGGCAAGACCCGCAGCCGCCGCGCCAACCGCCAGCTGGGGCTGGTGCTGGCGTTTGTGGCCGGCGCCATCAATGCGGGCGGTTTCCTGGCCATCCAGCGCTACACCTCGCACATGACGGGCATCGTCTCGGCCATTGCCGACGACCTGGCGCTGGGCAGCGTGTCGCTCGCGCTGGCGGGCGTGGCCCTGCTGCTGGTTTTCATGGCCGGGGCCATGACCACTGCGGTGCTCACCAACTGGGCACGACACCGGCGGCTCAACAGCGAATACGCGCTCAGCCTGCTGCTGGAATCGGTGCTGCTGCTGGTGTTTGGCGTGCTGGGCAGCTTCCTGGCGCGCTACACGTTGCTGGTGCCGGCCACGGTGGCGCTGCTGTGCTTCATCATGGGGCTGCAGAACGCCGTCATCACCAAGATCTCGCAGGCGGAGATCCGTACCACGCACATGACGGGCGTCATCACCGACCTGGGAATCGAGCTGGGCAAGATGGTCTACTGGAACCGCGGCAATGCGCCCGGAGGGGAGGGCTATGTGCAGGCCAACCGCGACAAGCTGCTGATCCATGCAAGCGTGCTGGGCTGCTTCATGGCCGGTGCGCTGGCGGGTGCGCTGGCCTTCCAGCATTTGAGCTACGCGGCCACGCTGCCGTTTGCGCTGCTGCTGGCGGGGCTGGCCGCCGTGCCCATTCTTGACGACCTGAAGCCGCGCGCAGCGCCGCAGGAGAGCCCATGAAGAAAGACAAGCCCACGGCTGTCCTGAAGCACCTGCGTGCCACCGACCTGCGCGGCATAGCGCAGCTGGCCACCCAGGCCACCTCCGGCGTGACCGGGATCGTGGAAGGCGTGCACCAGTCGGTGTGGGGCACCATGGGCGTGCCGGGCGGCAAGACCAAAGGGAAGACACGCGGCATCACAGGCTTGGTCTACCGCAGCATTGAAGGCGTGACGCAGCTGCTGGGGGCCGGCGCTGACAAGGCGCTGGGCTGGATGCAGCCGCTTCTGGAAGCTGCCGGCGCCTCAAAGCCCTCCACGCCCGAGCGCGAGGCCGTGCTGGCCGCGCTCAATGGCGTGATGGGCGACCGGCTGGCCGAAACAAGGAACCCGTTCGCCACCGCCATGACGCTGCGCCACGACGCGCAGGCGTACCCGCACACCGGCAAGCTGCTGGTCCTGGTGCACGGCCTGTGCATGAACGACCTGCAATGGCACACACAGCATGAAGGCACGGTGGTGGACCACGGCGCCGCGCTGGCGGATTCGCTGGGCTACACGCCGGTCTACCTGCGCTACAACACCGGCCTGCACACCTCGCAGAACGGCCGCGAACTTGCAATCCAGCTGGAGAAGCTGGCGGCGAAATGGCCGGTGCGGCTGAGGGAAATCTCCTTCGTGGTGCACAGCATGGGTGGGCTGGTGACGCGCAGCGCCGTGCACTATGGACAAGAGGGCCATCTGCAGTGGCCCAGGCTTGTGAAGCGCATTGCCTTCCTGGGCACGCCGCACCACGGCGCGCCGCTGGAGAGGGCCGGCAACTGGGTGGACGTGGTGCTGGGCGCGACGCCGTGGTCAGCGCCTTTTGCAAAGCTGGGCCAGCTGCGAAGCTGCGGCATCACCGACTTGCGCTACGGCCATGTGCTTGATGACGACTGGGAAGGCCGCGACCGTTTCCGCCGCCGGCCCGACAGCCGCGCGCTGCTGCCTCTGCCTGACGGCGTGGCCTGCTACACGCTGGCCGCGACGATGGCGGGCAAACGCAGCCCGCTGGCCGAGCGCGTGGTCGGAGACGGCCTGGTGCCATTGCACAGCGCACTGGGCCGGCACGACGATGCCTCAAGAAACCTGGCCTTCCCCAAGG
>CALRME020000244.1:0-5329 GCA_943369045.1 Sphingobacterium thalpophilum | reverse complement strand
ACACCCACGCGAAAGCTCGACTGGGAGAGCCCGTCGCGCCCGGTTTGAAGTGCATCCTGCATGGCCGACCCCAGCATGAATATCTCGTCGGCATATCGCTGCACCATACGCCCCGCCTCGGTGGCCTCAAGACCCCGGCCGGCCTTGCGCAGCAATGGCTTGCCCAGGCGCTCTTCCAGCTGCTTGATCTGGCCGCTCAAGGTCTGCGGCGTCAGGTGCAGCTGTTCACTGGCGCGCGCGATGCTGCCGGTGCGAAGCACTGTCCAGAAGTAGTGGAGGTGTTTGTAGTTCATGCAATTACTTCGATTTATTCGATGAATTCAAATGTAAATGTGAATTTATATCGAAACAATACGCCCCTACATTTTCTGCATGCTGTTCAACAAAGGAGTCCCATGAAGTGCCCGACCTGTCCATCCTCGTCACTCGTGATCACCGAGCGCTCCGGCGTCGAGATCGACTATTGCCCCCAATGCAGGGGGGTTTGGCTTGACCGGGGCGAACTCGACAAGCTGATTGATCGTGCCGCCCGCAAGCCCGAGCTGCAGCCGCAGTTCGCCGACTCTGACCACGGCCACCGGCACCCGGGCAGCCACCGCCGCAAGTCGTGGTTGTCTGACATTTTTGACTGATCAACGAACCGCGAAGGAGCACGAAATGAGAAGTTATCCCGGCAACAGTCCTCAAGCCGCCGCCCGCGTAGTGGCACTCACGGCCCTGGCGGACGGCCACATCAGCGCCAGCGAGCTGGGTGTTCTGCAACGGCTGGACGCCCCAGCCCGCCTGGGCTTGCCCCCAGCGCAATTGCTGGAGGTGATCCAGCATCTGACAGAAGACTTGATGACGACGGCATATTCCCAGTGGGGCACCGCATGCCAGCTGGACGACAGCCTCCTGCATTCAATGATGCAGGAAATCACCGATCAGCAGCTGCGCCGTACGACCTTTGAGTTGTGTATGGCCGTCGCGAAGGCTGATTTCTATATGGCCGGCCCCGAGGAGAATTTCATTGCTGTAGCCGCGCGGCAATGGCTTCTTGACCCGGATCATCCAGATCTCATGCCCTGTGCGAAATCTCAATCCGCAAAGGTCCAACATGCTCATTGACATTCGCAGCGGCAACAGCCGCCTTCCGCGCGCCCATGCCCTGGGCCTGGCAGATCGCATCCGTGATGCCTTCGCCTCCATCGCCCACCGCATCAATCGTGTACTCGTTCGCATGGGCGAAGCCGTGCGACCGGGCGGCGTGGCGCGCGATTGCATTGTCGAAATCCACCTGCCCAATGGAGAAGTGATGTTCGTCCAGGAGCGCCAGCGCAAGCTGGGGGTGCTGCTGCGCAGGGTCACCGAGCGCGCCTGGAGGACTGCCGCTGCGGCATTGGCGGGCCGCAAGGGGCCGCAGGTACTTGCCCGAGGTAGCAGGACATGATCGCCCCGCTGCTGGCCTGCCTGGCTGTCACATGCCTGGTAACGGCATGGATGGCGCACCGCAAAGGCGACGCTGACCGTGACGTCAAGCTCATGCTGGGCATGGGGGGAGTGCTCGGTGGCGCATGCGCGCTGGCCGTTTGACCCAACACTTTGGGGAACCCGAAGCGTTTTCAGATATTTCTGACCTTCTTCGAATCCCTAAGTGTTCAACCACTCAACGACATAGGCCAACTGCTGTCCTTTCGTGCTGCGGATTGACGGATTCTTGGACGGCATGATCTTCCCAACGGCCACCATCGATTCACCAGTCGATCCCGGGCTTCAGCGCCTCGGGTTGCCCCTGATCCATGCAGCGAGATCTTTCGGCAGACTGTTGATTTCCACTGGATCCTGACCCCGTGGGACGCGGCGCGTGAAGTACATTTCGCGGGCTCGAATGTGGTTCATTGCCGCAGCCCTTTGCCAGTGCGCGAAGTCGTGACGCAGCTCGGCGTGGACTTCGGCCGGGCACGCCCGGTTGGTTGAAATGATTTTCCGGAGTTTATTCATGAATAACTTAGCGACCACGGCTACCGTCCCATGCAATCTTTGCGGCGGCACAGACGTCAGCGTCGTTGGCACGCGCAGCCGCAGCGGCGCCGCGATGCGCAGTGTGTGCTGCAAGGAATGCGGTCTTGTGTGGACAGACCCGCGACCCCAGCAAGCACGTCAGTACTACACAGAAGATTACCGTCTGGAGTACAAGAACACCTTTGAGCCGCGGCCACGTCATGTGCTGCGGGCTGGCCACGTGGCGCTAGACCGCTTAGATAAGGTGCGACGATTGTTGGCAGGTCGGATGCGGATCCTGGACGTCGGCAGTGGAGGTGGCGAGTTTGCGTATCTCCTGAAAGAGATGGGCCATGAGGTAGTGGGCATAGAACCCAACCGCGGGTACGGCACGTTCGCTGCTACGCAATATGGCCTGGACGTGCGCGCGGGTTTCGTCGGCGACTTCGAGCTGCCCGTGGGCGGATTCGACCTCATCACCGTTTGGCACGTACTGGAACATACGGAAGATCCAGGCGCGGTGCTGCTTCAACTGCGCGGCGCTCTTCGGCCTGGCGGTTGGATTGTGGTCGAGGTACCGAATGTTGAGGCCACGTGCCAGTCTCCCCGCAGCAGCTTTCACGAAGCGCACATCTTTACCTTCGGCCAGCCCACGTTAGCTGCGCTGGGGCGCAAACAAGGCCTGGAGCCGCTGGACGCGTTTCTGTCGAAGGATGGCGGCAATCTCACGATGACGTTCGCCGCCGAGGCTGGCGTCCGAATGCCCGGCTACCATGAGCGGGTCACGGCAGTCATCGCTGCACACACTCCGTTGCGGCATGCGCTGAGCGCTCATCCATGGCGTCGGGCCATCAGCCGATTTAGCCAGCGCGTTGCTGAATCGGCACAACTGCGCCGGGGCCTGAGCGGCAAAGCATTGCTCGACCGCCTTTACGCGCACGCACTTCCCGGCCCGCGCACCGGCTCGACGACTGTCCTCCCCGGATGGAAGTGGCTAGCCTGCGCCTACCTGTTGGCGGTGGTCGCCGAGGAGGTGCTGGTCGATCGTGTTCTACCGGCTGCTTCACTCAGCTCAACGCAAGCCATTGGCATCTATGCCGCGATTCAGGTGGCCGTCGTGCTCGGATTGTGGGCGCTGATTGGCGGGCGGCCGAAGTCGGCACGTGACATGCTCAAAATCGGTGGCTGGGCTTCGCCGCTATTCGCCGTACCCGTTTTGTGTTGACGCGGACATGCTAACGCCAGCTCCAAAGCGTGAAATCAGCAGGTCTAGCTGTACGACGAGGTTTTTTGACGAATTGCTGCGGGAATAAACCGAACTCACGACGTAGGACCAGCGCCATTCCCGAGAGCTCCGGATTCTCATCGTTGCGAACTCGAAACTGCAAGTTCATGATCCCTTGCGGCGCACGCGGCCAGATACCGTACGACCGCCAGAGTTGGTTTTTGGTGCGCGTCCTCTTGTGACCACGGTGCCAAAGTCCGTCTGACCAACGAGAAGCTGTTCCAGCCTCTCGTTACGGTGCCGGTGCGGCGTGGTGATTGCATAGAAATTTTCCTTAAGCTGGGTTGAGCGACCCACTGTGACCAGCACGCCAGCGCGCAGTTCGTCTTGCACGACAACTTCCGGCAAGACGGTGAGCCAGCCGCTGTCGCGCGCGACCAGGCGCAGCATGGCCATGTCATCGACCTCAGCTCGCAGCTTTGGCCTGACGCCTGCGGTCTCGCACAGCGCGTCGAACTGCGCACGCAGCGCGTGCCGCGGCCCGGGCAGCGCCAGCTCCAGGCCATCGAGATCCTCCGGGATGCGCAGCGTCCGGCCTCTCCACGCCGCAGCCGGGCCGACCAGAGAAATCGCCTGGCTGCCCAGGAAGCGGCAGTGCAGCGGCTGGTCCGGCGCCACGGGTACTGCGTCGTTGGCCAGCACCACGTCCAGCTGGTGCTGCATGAGGCGGGTCAGCAAGCCGTCGAGCAATCCAGATTCCAGCGACAGCGTGATCGACGGATCGGCCAGCAGCGGCCGGATCCAGTTCTCCTGGTAATTGCGTGACAGGGTCGCGACACTGCCCACGCGCAGGCGAACCATGCCGTCGCTGTAGCCCTGGAGCCGCCCCAGCAGCTCCCGCCCGAGTCCGAAGATGTTCTCGGCGTATGACAGCGCCAGCTGACCGGTATCGGTGAGCACGAGGCGCCGGCCGGTGCGCTCGAACAGCGCTTCGCCCAGGCGCTCTTCCAGCTGGCGGATCTGGCTGGACAAGGCCGATTGCGACACATGCAGTTCCTCGGCCACGCGGGTCAGGTGCCCCGCCTTGGCCACGCGCCAGAAATAGAAGAGGTGGTGGAAGTTGAGCTGTTCGATGTCCATTTGATCTATTAAACAGATTGAACGGTTCTGATCAATGTATTTTACAGAACCAGAAGGACCTTGCATCATCGCGCCGTCACGAACCGGATCCCTCACCATGCCGTCCGCACCACCGCTGCCTTCCCTCCTTACCTTGTTGCCTGTCACCTTGATGTTGATTGCGCTGTGGCCTACACGCGGCGGCGATGGATCTGCGGCATGGCGGCGTTTCGGCTTCCTGGCGCCGACAGCGCTTGTGGGGACGGTCGTCACGCTCGCCTTGCAGCTCCTGGGTGCGCCCGCCCCGCTTCCACCCGGCCTGAGCCTATCGCTCACCGGGGCGTGGGTCGCAGTACTGGTACAGCTGCTGGGCACCGTCATCGGCAGCTTTTCGTCGCGCTACCTTCAGGGCGAGCCCGGCCAGCCGCGCTACGTGACTGCCCTGGGCGGCGTGCTGGCCGCAGTGCACCTGCTGCTGCTGGCCGGGCATTGGCTCGTGCTGATCGCTGCATGGGCGGCGGTGGGCGTGGCACTGCAGCGCCTGCTGTGCTTCTACCCGGACCGGCCGTTCGCGCTGCTGGCGGCGCACAAGAAGCGGTTGGCCGACCGGTTGGCCGACGTGCTGCTGGTTGCCGCAGCTGCACTGGCCTGGTACGAGGTCGGCTCGGGCGCGTTCAGCGACCTGTGGCGTCACCTGGAGGCCGGTGCGCCGTCGGCGGCATTGCAGGCCAGCGCGATCTGCCTGGCGCTGGCAGTGGTGCTGCGTACTGCATTGCTGCCGGTGCATGGCTGGCTGATGCAGGTGATGGAGGCTCCGACCCCGGTGTCGGCCCTGCTGCATGCCGGGGTCGTGAACCTGGGCGGCTTCGTGCTGATCCTCTTCGCCCCGTTGCTCGAGGCAGTTCCCCTGGCGCGCTGGTTGCTCGTGGGTGTTGGCCTTGCCACCGCGATGCTGGCCGGCGTTGTCATGCTGACGCGGATCAGCATCAAGGTTCGGCTGGCATG
>CALRME020000243.1:0-5358 GCA_943369045.1 Sphingobacterium thalpophilum | reverse complement strand
CAAGGTGATCATGGCCAACCGGCGAGTGCTGCTCAAGGCGATTGAAACGGTGCAGGCCGGCGGAGTCCCCCCGGGCGTGGCCGACGCGACGCAGGCCGGCGCCATGATCGGCCCCGATACGGTCGACGGCATTGCCCCGGCCGGCGAATGGCCGACCTGGTGGCAGGCCCAGGCCCAGGCCAAACGCGACAACGCGCCCTGGACCGCCAAAGCCCCCACGCCGGTTGAAACCGCATGACGGGTTTCGCCACCCGCTGCGGCATCCATGACGCCGCACGGCAGGCCGCGCTGGAGCGCGCGGCCCACCTCATCGACAGCACCGGGCTGGAACTGGTGCGCTTTGCCTGGTGCGACGTGCATGGCGTGACGCGCGGCAAGACGCTGGCCGCTTCCGCAGCTGCGAAGGCCATGCGCGACGGCGTCGGCATGGTTAGTTCCATCCTGCTCAAGGACACCTCCGACCGCACCGCCTTCAAGATCTTTGAACCCGGCGGCGCCGACGAGGTGCCGGGCTTCGCCTTCGCCTCCAACCTGATGCTGTTGCCCGACCCGGCGAGCTTCGTGCAGCTGCCCTGGACGCAGGGCACGGGCTGGCTGCGCTGCCAGCCCTGGTTCCAGGACGGCACACCGGTGGAGCTCGACACCCGCCGCGTGCTGCAGGCCGCACTGAGCCAGCTCGCCGATGCGGGCTACGGAATGCGCTGCGGCCTGGAGGTGGAGATGCACATCTACCGCATCGAGGACACGGCCGCGCAGATGGACCCGGAACTCGCTGCCTGGCCCGGCCTGCCACCCAAAGTCAGCCTGATCCACCCCGGCTACAACCTGCTGACCGAGAGCTGGTTCGACATGGCCGAGGAGCCGATGCGCATCGTGCAGCGCACCGCGCAGGCGCTGGGCCTGCCGCTGCTCTCACTGGAAATCGAACTGGGCCCCAGCCAGGTCGAAGCCGTGTTCGATGTGACGGATGCGCTGACTGCCGCCGACAACATGGTGCTGTTTCGAAACAGCGTCAGGCAGGCGCTTCGCCGCGCCGGCTACCACGCTACCTTCATGTGCCGACCGCCCTTCCCCAACATCATGTCCAGCGGCTGGCACCTGCACCAGTCGCTCGTCGACGCAGCAAGCGGCCGCAATGCCTTCTGCCGCGACACGCCGGCGCCGGGCAGCAGCGCCACCGACGCGCAACACACGCTGTCGGACACTGGCTCGCACTACCTGGCCGGGCTGCTGGAACACGCACGCGGCATGGCGGCTTTCTGCACGCCCACCGTCAACGGCTTCGGCCGCTACCGGCCCAACGCGCTGGCGCCGCAGTCGGTGCTGTGGGGCCGCGACAACCGCGGCGCCATGCTGCGCGTGGTCGGGGGGCCAGGCGATGCGGCCACGCGCATCGAGAACCGCATCGGCGAGCCGGCGGCCAACCCTTACCTGTACATCGCCTCGCAGATCCACGCCGGCCTGGACGGCATCCGGCGCAAGCTCACGCCGCCGCCGGCCACCGACGCACCCTATGCAGGCAAGGCGGTCAACCTGCCCACCAGCCTGGGCGAAGCTCTGCAGGCGCTGGGGGAGGATGATGTGATGACCCGGGCGTTCGGCCCCTCTTTCATCCACTACTTCACGCGCATAAAGCAGGCCGAGCTGGCCCGCCACGACGCCGCCGAAGACAAGAACGATTTCCAGCGGCGCGAATACTTCAGCCGCTTCTGAAAAAAAGGCCTCCCGATGATCACCATCTATTTCGCCTCGCCCGGCGGCGCCACCACGGCGCTGCAGTGCAAGCCCGGCCAGAGCCTGATGCAGGCGGCCGTCGGCGCCAACCTGCCGGGCATAGAAGCCGACTGCGGCGGCCTGATGACCTGCGGCACCTGCCACGTGTTCGTGCGCGCGCCGCACGATGCGCTGCTGCCTTCGATGTCGGGTGACGAATCGGGGATGCTGGATTTCACCGCTGTGCCGCGGCAGCCGCACAGCCGCCTGAGCTGCCAGATCGACCTGACCGACGCGATGGACGGCTTGACGGTGGACCTGCCTGTCAGCCAGCACTGATTCAGGCACAAGCAATGCCGGCGCGGCTTCCGGGCCATTTTCGGGCTGCAGGCCGCGCGGGTAATGCTTACTGGCGTTCTTCGTGCCCTGCAACCATCTTGCCCAGCAGCGCCACCAGCTGCTCGCGCTCGGCGGCATCCAGCGGCCCGGTGATGCGCGACTGCGCCTTCGCCACGGCGCGCTTCATGCTCAGCGCCGTCTGCTCGCCCTCGGGCGTGACCCACAGCAGCTTGCGCCGCTTGTCCCTGGCGTCCGGCTCGCGGCGCACCCAGCCTTTGGCCTCCAGCCGGCTGATGACCGACCCCGATGTGGCGGCATCAAAAGCCACGCGGCCCGACAGCGTGACCTGGTCCTCGCCCGGGTCGTCGATCAGGGCGTTGAGGATGGCGAACTGCACCGGCGTCACGTCGAACTCGCCGGTCTCTTCCATGAAGATGGCGACAGCAAGCTGGTGCGCGCGCCGGATCAGGTGGCCGGGCGCATGTTCGAAGTCAAAGCTCTTGGCCATGCGGCGAGTGTAGCGAGACCGATCAGTGTTTCCGCTTCAAATGCTATGTATACTTAGTATTCACGGCCGCAACAAGAGCACGAAGCGCAGGAGACAACCGGATGACGCAGCCCCTTCCCTTCCTCATCGCCGGCGGTGGCATCGGCGGGCTCGCCTGTGCCTACGTGCTGGCGCGCGCCGGCCACGCGGTCACGGTGCTGGAGCAGTCCGCGGCCTTCGGCGAGATCGGCGCCGGCATCCAGCTGGGGCCCAACATCTTCCGCATGTTCGATTACCTGGGCCTCACGGACGCCGTCAGCCGCGTCGCCTGGTTCCCGCCTGGCCTGGGCATGAACGACGTGCGCACCGGCGAGGAAGTGGTGCACGTGCCGCTGGGCGACGTGGCACGCACCGCCTATGGCTTCCCCTATGGCGTGATCTACCGCGCCGACCTGCACGACGTTTTCCTGGCTGCCTGCAAGGCCCTGCCCAATGTCACGCTGCGTACGGGTGCCAAGGTGGAGTCGTTCACGCAGGACGGCGATGAGGTTCGCGCGCAGCTGGCGCAATCGACTGGAGGCGAAACCATCACCGGCCAGGCGCTCATTGGCGCCGACGGCCTGTGGAGCCGCATCCGCGAAGCCATCGTGGGCGACGGCAAGCCGCGCGTCTCGGGCCACATCGCCTACCGCGCCGTGCTCAAACGTGAGCAAGTGCCCGAACACCTGTGGTGCCCCGACGTGCGCCTGTGGGGCGGCGAGAAGACCCACCTGGTCACCTATCCCCTGCGCCGCGGCGAGCTGTTCAACCTGGTAGCCGTGTTCCACAGCAACAAGTACGACGAGGGCTGGAACACCTTCGGCGACACGGCTGAACTGACCGAACGCTTTGCCGACGCCCACCCGCTGGTGCGCGAGCTGCTGGGCAAGATCGAGACCTGGAAGATGTGGGTGCTGTGCGACCGCGAGCCCGTGAAGACCTGGACCGACGGCCGCGTGACGCTGCTGGGCGATGCCGCGCACCCGATGCTCCAGTACCTGGCCCAGGGCGCAGGCCAGGCCATCGAAGACTCCGTGGTGCTGGGCGAGGCGCTGAAATTCACGAAAGGCGATGTGCCACGCGCCTTCCAGCACTACCAGAAAGCCCGTTACCTGCGCACCGGCCGCGTGCAGCTCACTGCACGTTTCTACGGCGACATCTACCATGCGGCAGGTGTGCAGCGGGAACTGCGCAACCAGATGTTCCAGAGCGGCAAGGAGTCGGCAGGGTTTGCCGGCCTGAAGTGGATGTATGAGGGTATCGACCCGAAGCGCCTCTTTGCCTGAAAGGCACGATGCAAAAGACACTCACTGAACCCAGCCGCCAGACGCCCGTCTACGGCGAGTACGACGTGGTCGTGCTCGGCGGCGGGCCGGCCGGCATGGCGGCGGCCGTGGCTGCCGCGCGCGCGGGCCGATCCACGCTGCTGGTCGAGCGCTACGGCTTCCTGGGCGGCATGGGCACCGCCGCAGGCGTGACCAATTTCTGCGGCCTGCATGCCAACGTCCACGGCGACATCCGCCAGGTGGTGCATGGCGTGGCCGACGACCTGCTCTCGCGCATAGCAGCGCTGGGCGGCCTGAATGCGCCGCACAACCTGTTCGGCAAGACCGTGGCGCAGGCCTATGACACGGCGGCCTACAAGATCGCAGCCGATGAACTGCTGCTGGCTGCAGGCGTGAAAGTGCTGTTCCATGCGCTCGCCGCCGGTGTCGTCATGGCCTCGCCCCGACAGGTGCAGGCCCTGCTGGTGGAAACCAAATCGGGCCGCCGCGCCGTGACCGGAAGAACCTTCATCGACTGCTCGGGCGACGGCGACCTCGCCGCCTGGGCCGGCGCGGCCTTCGACAAGGGAGATGGCGCGGGCAACATGCTTTACCCCTCGACCATGTTCCGCGTCAACGGCATCGACCCGGCGCGCGCCGGGGAGGCGTGGAAGACCATTCCCGAGCTGATGCTGAGGGCCGAAGCCGAAGGCCGGTACAAGTTCCCGCGCAAGACGCCCATCATCCGTCCGCAGAAAAGCGGCATCGAGTGGCGCGTCAACCTCACACAGCTGGCCAATGCCCAGGGCAATGCCATGGACGGCACCGATGCGCAGGAGCTCAGCGATGCCGAAGCGCTGGGCCGCCGCCAGATTGCCAGCGTGGCCGGCTTTCTCAAGGAAGTGCCGGGCTTCGAGAACTCCTACATCGTGGACATTGCGCCGCAAGTGGGCATCCGCGAGACGCGCCGCGTGCACGGCGGCTACATGCTCACCGAATCGGACGTGCTCGATTGCGTGAGCTTCGACGACACCATCGGCGTCAACGGCTGGCCGCTGGAGCTGCATCTCAAAGGCGACGTGGAATTCCGCTGGCCCAAGATCCCCGAGAGCCGGGGCTTCAATCACCTGCCCTACCGCATGACGGTGCCGCCGGGCCTCGACAACCTGTGGGTCGCGGGCCGCTGCGCCTCGATGACGCACGAGGCGCAATCGGCCGCGCGTGTGACGGGCGCGTGCTTCGTGATGGGCCAGGCCGCCGGCACTGCCGCCGACCTGGCGCTGTCTTCGGGCAGCACCGCGGCGGCAGTCAACCTGGCCGACCTGCAATCGAAACTGGAAGCTGGCGGCGCCTACCTCGGCCGCAGCTGGTAACGCAAGGAGACAGACATGAACGCTCCCCACCCTTCCGCGCTGGAACGCCAGAAGCTCTACAGCGACATGGCACCGCACAACCTCACGCCCCTGTGGGAGGTCCTGCACGCCCTGGTGCCGCCGCAGCCCAAAACGCCCTGCG
>CALRME020000242.1:0-5384 GCA_943369045.1 Sphingobacterium thalpophilum | reverse complement strand
TCGGACTTGATGACGTAGCTGTCGTAGTCGAAGTACACGATGCGCGCCACGTTGGCAGGGCCGGCGGCGTTGAGCGCCGCCGGGTCCAGCTGCGCCTGTGTCACCTGGCTTTGCGTGGTGTTGGCATTGTTGGCGCCGCCTGTGCCCGGCGCGGTCACGACCGAGCCGGACTTGTCCTCCACAGGCACGTCATCGAGCTTCACGCTGGAGCCACAACCTGCCAGTACGGCGGCCAGGGCCGCCACGAGGAACATGCGTTTGATCATCTCAAAACCTCCTGAAGATTCATTTCTGGAACGGGCCCCAATCGGGCTCGCGGATATCGCCGCCCTGCCCCGCAAGGCGCGCCTTGATTTTCCCGTCCAGCGTGGTCGTCATCAGCGCTTCGCGGCCATTCTGGCGCGTGGCATAGACAATGAGCCGGCCGTTCGGTGCAAAACTCGGGCTCTCGTCGGCAGTGGTCTCAGTGATTGAGTTCACCGTCGCGCTGGCAAGTTCCATCACCTGGAGCTTGAACGCGCCGCCGATGCGCGAAATGTAGGCCAGCCACCGCCCGTCAGGGCTGATGGCCGGGCTTATGTTGTAACTCCCGGTAAAGGTCACGCGCTCGGCATTGCCGCCGCTGGCCGCGGTGCGGTAAATCTGCGGCGCGCCGCCACGATCGCTCACAAAATAAATGCTGCGGCCGTCAGGGGAGTACACCGGTTCGGTGTCGATGCTCGACGACTGGGTCAGGCGTTTCGGCTCTCCGCCCCCGGCATCGATGGTGTAGAGCTGCGAGCCGCCATCGCGTGTCAAGGTCACGGCCAGCGTGCGGCCGTCCGGGGCCCAGGCCGGCGCGCTGTTGGAGCCCCGGAAGTTGGCCACCAGCCGCCGCTTGCCCGTGGAGACGTCATGCACATAGACCACCGGCTTGCGCGATTCGAACGACACATAGGCCAGCTGGCCGCCGTTGGCCGACCAGGCCGGCGAAATGATGGGCTCGGGGCTGGCCAGCGCGGTCTGCGCGTTCTCGCCGTCCGCATCGGCCACCCACAGGTTGAAGCGCGGGCCGGCCTTGGTCACATAGGCAATGCGCGTCGAGAAAACGCCCTTTTCGCCGGTGAGCTTTTCGTAGATGAAGTCCGCGATGCGGTGCGCCGCCAGCCGCAGGTCGCCGGCGGTGACGGCGTAGCTCTGGCCGCCCAGGTCCTGCCCGCGCACCACGTCCCAGAGCCGGAAGCGCACGTCGAAACGGCCGTCGGCCAGCCGGGTGACGCTGCCCGTGGCCAGCGAATCGGCGCCCTTCTGGCGCCAGGGCGTGATGTCGGGCCGGCTGGTTTCGTCCAGCGAAGCGCCGGCACCATCGACCAGCTTGAACTGGCCGCTGCGCTCCAGGTCGGCCGCAATGATCGCGGCGATCTTTTGCTGCGACTGGTCTTCGCCCCTGAAGGCGGTGACGGCGATCGGCAGCTGCGTTGTCCCAACGCCCGTCACCTCCACGCGGAATTGCGCAAGCGCAGGCGCGAACGGCGCGGCCAGCAGGCCGAGGGCCACGAGCCGGCGCGGCATGTCAGGTCTGGGTTCAGTTGTTTTGGTCATCTTGTTTGTTCAGGCAGTACAGCGCGAAATATTTGCCGAAGGCGGCTTGCGCCTGCATGGTACACACGGCAAGCCCCATGGCGCCGTCAAGAAAGCCCAGCCGTAGCAGGTAACTGCGCACGAAGGCCGCCATCCCCGACAACACGGCCCGCCCCATGCCGGTACGCTTGCCCTGGGCATGCCGCTGGCGCGCCCAGGCGTCACTGTATGTTTCAAGTTTTCGCCAGTAATGCGCCGGTGTCGGGTAGCTTTCATGCAGCAGCGGACTTTCGAGCCGCCCGGCGGACCCGCGCAGCACTACCCGTTCGTGTACCAGATCGTCCGAAAAGTTCGCCTGGCCGCGGCGGAACAGGCGCAGCACCCGGTCGGGAGTCCATCCGCAGTGGTGTATCCACTGGCCGCAAAAGCGGGTCAGGCGGGGGATCTCGTAGCCGGCGAAGCGGTCTTCCTCCATCGCCCGGACGATCTGCTGCGCCAGCTCAGGCGTGACGCGCTCGTCGGCGTCCAGCGACAACACCCAATCGCCCCGGGCCAGCGCCAGTGCCCTGTTTTTCTGCGGGCCGAAACCCGGCCAGCCGGGCGCGTCCGTCACCAGGGCACCCAGCTCGCGCGCCAGGTCCGCTGTTCCGTCGGTGCTGGCGTTGTCCAGCACCACCACCTCGTCCGCAAAGCCGAGCCCCGCCAGGCACTCGCGCAGGTTCGCGGCCTCGTTTTTGGTGATGATGACGACGGAAAGGCGCATGGGCAAAGGCCGCATTATCAGCCGTGGGCCAGGCTGCGGGCGCTTGTACACTTCAGCCCTGCCCATGACAGCCACTCCCACAGCTTCCCGCCTCCCGGGCATCGATGCGGTCTTCGTCATCCATGCCAAAACGCTGGTGGCGCGCCGTGCCCACATGGAGTCACAGCTTTCCCGGCTGGGACTCGCCTTCGAATTTGTCCTGGACTACGACATTGGCGACATCCCCGCTGACCTGCGGGCCCGCCTGATCCGCACCACAGAGCTTTCCCCCGCCCAGGAATCCTGCGCGCTCAAGCACTGGCGCGCCCATGTCCTGGCCGCCGAACGCGGCCTGTCGCGCGTACTGGTGCTCGAAGACGACGTGATCCTGGCGCCCGATTTCATGGACATCATCGGCAAGGCGCTCAAGGAGGAAATGCAGCTTGAGCCCACGCATGTGACCTTCCTGGGCTGCGGCGGCCACTACTACGTGCCCGCTGAAAGACTCAGGGCTGGCCAGTTCCTCTACCCGGTCAACCAGGGCAAGTTCGCGGACTCATACATCGTGGACCAGGCGGCGGTGCAAAAACGCCTCCAGTGGATAGAAGCCAACGGCATCCAGCGGCCGATTGACCACCAGTTCGAAGCCATCGACCGCGAGCTTGCCACCCCCATATACTGGCTGGAGCCGCCCATCGTCGAACAAGGCAGCCACAACGGCCAGTTCAGTTCCGCCCTCGAGCGTTCCCATCCGTTGTGGTTCCAGGCGCTCCAGTTCCGCTGGAAAAAGCTCTGGCGCCGCAAGAACCACCACTAGAACAACAATGTCATCCCTCTCCCTGCCCCCCGAGCAACGCTGGCTGGCACGAACCCAGAACGCGGCTATCTTCGCTGTCTGCGCCAACCTCTTTTCGACGGCGCTGGGCAATGTGGGCTTCGCCGCCTTCCTGCTGCTGTTTGCGTGGATGTGCGCGGACGCCACGAGGCGGGCCGCCCTGGCATGGGACAACTTTCCCCGCGCCGTCGCGCTGGCCATGCTGGTCTATATCGGCTGGCAGGCGGTGGGCCTGACCTACACCGATGCGCCCATGGACTGGGCGCTGCGCAGCATCTATTCCGAGCGCAAGATCCTCTATGTGCTGCCGCTGACGCTGGTGTTCGCCCAGGAAGCGCCGCGCCGCCGGTTCCTCATCGCATTTGTGGCCGTGTGCGGCGTCGCACTGGTGCTGTCGAGCCTGCTGGCGGTTCAGTGGACGCAAAAACTGGTTGCGCACGACCCGACCAAGGTCCTGCATTCGCACGCCACGCAGAGCATGGCCTTTGCCATGAGCTGCTTCGCCGCCCTGTGGTTTTCCACCCAGGCGGCCACGGCCCGCAGCCGCTTCCTCTGGCTGGCGCTGTCGGCCGCGTTCATGCTCAACGTCCTGGCGGTCACTGTAGGCCGCAGCGGCTACGTGGCCTTCCTGGTGTTTGTGGTGGTTGCGTTCGCGGCGCGGCGCGGCGCGCGGGGCGTGGTGATCGGGGTTGTTGCGGCGGGCCTCGTGGGCCTGCTGGCGTTTTACGGCTCCTCCAGTGTCCAAAAGCGCGTGCTCATGGGCGTCCATGAAGCCCGCGACTACCAGTCGGCACCCGATGAAACCTCCCTGGGCCGCCGCCTGCTGCTGTACACGGTGACCGCTGACCTCATTCGCGAGCGCCCCGTCCTGGGCGGCGGCACGGGCAGCTTCATGCACCGTTTCTCCAGCACGGTCTCCAGCCGCTACCAGGACTGGAAGGCGCGGCCTTTCGATGACCCGCACAACCAGTACCTGTTCTGCTGGGTCGAGAACGGCATCATCGGCCTGGCCACCTTCCTGTTCATGCTCTGGACCCTGTACAGCAATTGCGACCGGCGGCACGCCTACGGGCTCATGGCCACAGGCTGCCTGCTGGCCTGGTGCGCGACCAGCTTGTTCAGCGGCCATTTCAGGACCTTCCCGGAAGGCCACCTGATCGCGTTCGTGCTGGGCATCCTGATGGCCCCCCTGCGTCCTGAGCGTGAGGCCGCCCCGGTACGGGAGCCTGAAGGGGTGCCTGCGTGAGCAGCATGCGCGAGCGCATCGGGCGCAGCATCTCGCTGTTCCGTGGGCAGCAAAAGGCCATTGCCGCGGCCACTGTCGCCGTGCTCGTGACGGCGGCCTGCGAGCCGCTGATCCCTGCCCTGCTCAAGCCGCTGCTTGACCGCGGCTTCCAGGGCGGCGGCCTCAAGCTTTGGCTGGTGCCGCTGTTCGTGCTGGCGCTGTTCGCCGTGCGCGGCCTGGCCAACTTCTGCGCCCAGTATTCGCTGGCGCATGCCTCCAACCACGCGATGCAGGCCTTGCGGCGCCGGCTGTTTGCCCGGGTGGTAGCAGCCCGCACGCAGCTTTTCTCTGCGCAGAGCAGCAGCGCATTGGCCAACACGCTGGTCTACGAGGTGCAGGTCGGCGTCTCCCTTCTCATCACCGCCCTGTTCTCGCTGGTGCGCGACAGCCTCACGCTGGTCGCCCTGCTGGCCTACCTTTTCTGGCTCAACTGGAAGTTGACGCTGATCGTGCTGGTGATCTTCCCGGTCGTGGCGCTGGTCGTGCGCGTACTGGCGCGGCGGCTCCAGGCGATCGCCCGGGCCAGCCAGGGCGCCACCGATGCACTGGCCTATGTGGTCGAAGAAAACGTGCTCGCGCACCGGGTGGTGCGGCTGCACGGCGCGCAGCAGGCGCAGGTTGACCGCTTTGAAGTGCTCTCGACCCAGTTGCGCCGGCTGGCCATGAAGTCGACCGTGGCCGGCGCCGCCATGTCGCCCATTACCCAGCTGCTGGCCGCTTCGGCACTCACTGCGGTGATCACGGCCGCACTGTGGGAAAGCAGCCGCCAGGGCATCACGGTGGGCGGCTTTGCCTCGTTCATCACCGCCATGCTGATGATGATGGCGCCGATCAAGCACCTGTCTGAAGTGGCATCGCCCATTACACGCGGCCTGACAGCCGTCGAGCGTGGGCTGGACCTGCTCGACGACACGGCCGATGAAAGCGGCGGCACGCACACGGGGCCTTCGCGCGGCTTGCTT
>CALRME020000241.1:0-5402 GCA_943369045.1 Sphingobacterium thalpophilum | reverse complement strand
AGTAAATGTCGTGGTGCGGCGGCGGGGAGATCAGGCCCACGCCGGGTACGGAATAGCGCAGCTTTCCAATATATTGCGACACCTTGCCGCCGGGCAACTGCCCACCCTCGCCCGGCTTGGCGCCCTGCGCCATCTTGATCTGGATCTGGTCGGCCGAGGACAGGTATTCGGCGGTGACGCCAAAGCGGCCCGACGCGACCTGCTTGATCTTGCTGCGCAGCGAGTCGCCCGCATTCAGCGCGTAGTCGGCGACGGTCACGTCCTTGCCGATCACGGTGGACAGCGTATCGCCCTGCTTGATCGGGATGCCCTTGAGCTCCTGGCGGTAGCGCGCGGGATCTTCGCCGCCTTCGCCGGTATTGCTCTTGCCGCCGATGCGGTTCATGGCCACGGCCAGCGTGGCATGCGCCTCGGTGGAAATGGATCCCAGCGACATGGCGCCGGTGGCGAAGCGCTTGACGATTTCCTTGGCGGACTCGACTTCGTCAACGGGAATCGCCTTGCTCGGGTCGATCTTGAACTCGAACAGGCCGCGCAGTGTCATGTGGCGGCGGCTCTGGTCGTTGATCAGCTGGGCGTACTCCTTGTACGTGTTCCAGTTGTTGGCGCGCGTGCTGTGCTGGAGCTTGGCAATCGCGTCGGGTGTCCACATGTGCTCTTCGCCGCGGGTGCGCCAGGCGTATTCACCGCCGGCATCCAGCATCGTGGCCAGCACCGGGTCGTCGCCGAAGGCCGCCTTGTGCATGCGGATGGCTTCCTGCGCGATCTCGAACACGCCGATGCCTTCGACACGGCTGGGGGTGCCGGTGAAATACTTGTCGATGGTCGCGGTGTTCAGGCCGATGGCTTCGAACAGCTGCGCGCCGCAGTAGCTCATATAGGTGCTCACGCCCATCTTGGACATGATCTTGGACAGGCCCTTGCCGATCGCCTTGACGTAGTTGTAGATCGCCTTTTCGGCAGACAGGTCGCCCGGCAGGTCCCGGTGGATGGCCGCCAGCGTTTCCATGGCCAGGTAGGGGTGGACGGCTTCCGCGCCATATCCCGCCAGCACACCGAAGTGATGCACCTCACGCGCCGTGCCGGTTTCCACCACCAGGCCGGCCGTGGTGCGCAGGCCCTCGCGCACCAGGTGCTGGTGAATGGACGACAGCGCCAGCAACGCGGGGATTGCCAGCTGCGTGGCGCTCACTGCGCGGTCGCTGATGATGAGGATGTTCTTGCCGCTGCGGATGGCGTCCACCGCCTCGGCGTTGAGCGAAGCCAGCTTGGCTTCCACACCTTCATGGCCCCAGGCCAGGGGATAGGTGATGTCCAGCGTGTAGCTGCGGAACTTGTTGTGCGTGTGCTGGTCGATTTCGCGCAGCTTGGCCATGTCCGCGAAATCGAGGATGGGCTGGCTGACTTCGAGCCGCATCGGCGGGTTGACCTGGTTGATGTCCAGCAGGTTGGGCTTGGGGCCGATGAAAGACACCAGCGACATCACGATGGCTTCGCGGATCGGGTCGATCGGCGGATTGGTCACCTGTGCGAACAGCTGCTTGAAGTAGCTGTACAGCGGCTTGTCCTTTCCAGAGAGCACGGCCAGCGGACTGTCGTTGCCCATGGAGCCTATGCCCTCCTCGCCGGCCTGCGCCATGGGCGACATCAGGAACTTGATGTCTTCCTGCGTGTAGCCAAAGGCCTGCTGGCGGTCCAGCAGTGTGACAGTGCTTTCCGGCGCGGCGCCGGAGGTGTCGGACAGGTCGTCGAGTTTGATGCGCAGGTTTTCGATCCACTGCTTGTAGGGCTTGCTGTTGGCCAGGCCGGCCTTGAGTTCCTCGTCGTCGATCATGCGGCCCTGTTCCAGGTCGATCAGGAACATCTTGCCGGGCTGCAGGCGCCACTTGCGCACGATCTTGTTCTCGGGCACCGGCAGCACGCCAGACTCCGAAGCCATGATCACCAGGTTGTCGTCGGTCACGCAGTAGCGCGAGGGGCGCAGGCCGTTGCGGTCCAGCGTGGCGCCAATCTGGCGGCCGTCGGTGAACACGATGGAGGCCGGGCCGTCCCAGGGCTCCATCATGGCGGCGTGGTATTCGTAGAAGGCTTTGCGCCGCTCGTCCATCGTGGTGTGCTGCTCCCAGGGCTCGGGAATCATCATCATCACGGCCTGGCTGATGGGGTAGCCGGCCATGGTCAGCAGTTCAAGGCAGTTATCGAACGTGGCGGTATCGGACTGGCTTGCGAAGCTGATGGGGTAGAGCTTCTTGAGGTCGGCGCCGAGCACAGGGGAAGACATCACGCCTTCGCGCGCCTTCATCCAGTTGTAGTTGCCCTTGACGGTGTTGATTTCACCGTTGTGCGCGACGTAGCGGTACGGGTGGGCCAGCGGCCATTCGGGGAAGGTGTTGGTCGAGAAGCGCTGGTGCACCAGCCCCAGCGCTGAGACACAGCGCGGGTCCTGCAGGTCGCGGTAATAGGTGCCCACCTGGTCGGCCAGCAGCAGGCCCTTGTAGACCACGGTGCGGCTGGACATGCTGGGAACGTAGTATTCCTTGCTGTGCTTGAGGTGCAGGTTCTGGATGGCTGCGCTGGCCGTCTTGCGGATCACGTACAGCTTGCGCTCGAGTGCATCCTGCACGATCACGTCGTTGCCACGGCCGATGAACACCTGGCGCAGGATGGGTTCCTTTTCGCGCACGGTGGGCGACATGGGCATGTCGCGGTTGACCGGCACGTCGCGCCAGCCGATCAGCACCTGGCCTTCGGCCTTGATCGCGCGTTCCATTTCCTGCTCGCAGGCCAGGCGGGACGCGTGCTCCTTGGGCAGGAAGATCATGCCGACGCCGTATTCGCCGGGCGGGGGCAACTCGATGCCCAGGTGCTTCATTTCTTCGCGGTACAGCAGGTCCGGCAGCTGGATCAGGATGCCGGCGCCGTCGCCCATGAGCTTGTCCGCGCCCACCGCGCCCCGGTGATCCAGGTTCTCCAGGATCTTCAGGCCCTGCTGCACGATGGCATGGCTTTTCTCGCCCTTGATGTGGGCGACAAAGCCGACGCCGCACGAATCATGCTCGTTGGCCGGGGAATACAGACCGTTTTCTTGGAGATGCTTGATCTCGGCAGCCGTTGTCATGGCGTGCTCCTAATGTTTTCGCAGGGATTGGGAGCATAGTGCACTGCAACAACAATGCCAAGAAAATTAATTGGGGTCAGATTCCAATTAATTGTCGATCGCGCTCATCGGGAAATATTTAGGGACAGATCATTCGATTGATTTGGCGGAGGGTCGACCGGGCTTGGCCTTGCTGACACGCCGTGAGGTTCGCTTCTGCAAATCGGCGACATAGTCGGCCTCGCCAAGGGCCCACCCCTGAAGCGCTGATCGGGTCAGTTGCTCCTGCTCTGCGGGACTGATGCCTGCACGCACCAGGTCAGAATAGGCTGCTTCCCGCGCAAACGGCGTATTGCCCAAGTCCCAGAACAGGGGATGTGGCGTCACCAGCCGATCGGCCTGCAAGCCTGCGTAGTGCCGGTGGCTTGACCATGCATAGTCGCGAGGGTCGGTGACCATGCCTGCGCGGACCGGATTGAGGTCGGTATAGACCATGCATGCCAGAAGGTAGCGCTCGGCCTGAATCAACGTCGACTTGTAGCGCCCTTCCCAGAGCGTACCGGTACGGGCCTGCTGCTGGTTGAAATAGCGCACATAGCGCCGCCCCACGGCCTGCATCATCTGCGGTATGCCCTCGGCGGTTTCGGGCGTGGCCACGAGATGGAAATGGTTGCTCATGAGCACATAGGCATGAATCGCAACGCCCTGCTTCTGCGCGTTGTCATGGAGCATTTCCAATAGCGCCTGGTAGTCGGCATTGGCCGAAAAGATCGGCTGGCGGTTATTGCCACGCTGGATGATGTGGTGGGGATAGCCTGGAACGGTCAGGCGGGGAAGTCGGGCCATACCACATCCTAATTGGAATCTGACCCCAATTCAGTAGGTGGCGTCCGACGCCCCTTGGTGCCGAGTCCCGACACGTCCGGTGCAATGGGCCGCAAACAATCGAGCCAGACCAATATCTGGAGAAACACCATGTCTTTCGCGCTTTACATGACCGGCTTCATCATCTTCATGGGCGGCCTGATCTGGGCTGCCGTCGTAGCAGGCGTGCCCCAGCTCTATATCGGGATTGGTGCGCTGGTCCTGCTCGGTTTGGGCATCTTCACCGCTGTGGGGCGCACCCGCAGCAAGGACCCTTCATAAAGCCGGCGCCCCGTTTTCAGTTGCAGGTGCCAGCGCGGGGTACCGCGTGTGAGCCAGCGATTCGAGGCCGAACTCACGCAGGACGGCCCTGAGCCTCTCACCGGCACTTCGCTTTTTCTGCCCGCTGTACCGGGCGATGATCAGTTCATTCTTGAGGCTGTGCTCCCAACCCACGAGTTCGGTCACCGTCACCTGGTACCCGCACGCTTCAAGGTACAGGCAGCGAAGGACGTTGGTGATCTGGCTGCCCATTTCACGTGTATGGAGTGGATGGCGCCAGAGTTCAGCCAGGGGTGTGCGCGAGAGGGAAAGCGCCTTGCTGTCGCGCAGGCAAGCTGCCACCTCGGCCTGGCAGCAAGGCACCAGCACCATGAAATTTGCCTGTTTCTCCAGGCCAAAAGCAATCGCGTCGTCGGTTGCGGTGTCACAGGCATGGAGCGCCGTCACGACATCTATGCGCTGGGGAAGCAGCGACGAGTGCGCAGAATCGGCGGCGCTGATGTTGAGAAAACTCATCCGGTCAAAGCCGAGTCTTGATGCAAGCTCACGTGATCGCTCGACCAGTTCCGCACGGGTCTCGACGCCATAGATGTGGCCCTGCCCCAGGGCCTTGAAAAACAGGTCATAGATGATGAACCCGAGGTAGGACTTGCCGGCCCCGTGGTCGGCCAGCGTCGGCCCACCGTTGCGGGCAGGCAGCTCAAGGAGCAATTTTTCAATGAACTGGAACAGGTGATAGACCTGCTTCAACTTGCGCCTTGAATCCTGGTTCAGCTTGCCATCACGCGTGAGGATGTGCAGCTCCTTGAGCAGGTCGACCGACTGCCCGGCGCGCACCTCCGGCGGCAAACCTGCAGCAGGCGGCACAGCGCCGGGTCTAGTCTGGCCTTTCATGTTTTTGCCCCGACATCCAGCGCTTCCCAGCCGGCATGTCCCAGCTTGCGCAAGGTTTGCATGTTGGTTTCAAAGATCGCTTCGGCTTGCGGGAAAGACTGAACCGCGCTTTCAACGCTGTCCTCGCGCAACAGGTGAACGACAGGATACGGGGCGCGATTGGTGAAGTTGGTGATATCGCAGGCTCCGGTACCTGCGAACTGGTATTGCGGGTGGAAGCTGGCAAGCTGGATGACGCCTTCCAGGCCCTTGTCCGCAAGCAAGT
>CALRME020000240.1:0-5413 GCA_943369045.1 Sphingobacterium thalpophilum | reverse complement strand
TCACCGGCCGGTTGGGTACCGATGTGCTGAACGTCGCCACGGCCGCCGGCACCTTCGCCGACAAGAACGTCGCCAACGGCAAGACGGTCAGCATCACCGGCATCACGCTGGGCGGCACCGATGCGGGCAACTACACACTGGCATCCACTACCGCCAGCACGAGCGCCAACATCACCCCGGCCAGCATCAGTGCCGTGACCGGCATCACCGCGAACAACCGCGTCTACGACACCACAACCAACGCAGCCTTGAACACCGGCGCGGCCGCCTTCACAGGCCAGCTGGGTACCGATGTGCTGAACGTGGCCACCGCCACTGGCAACTTCGCCGACAAGAATGCCGGCACCGGCAAGACGGTCAACATCACCGGCCTGAGCCTGGGCGGCACGGACGCTGGCAACTACACGCTGGCTTCGACCACAGCAAGTACCACCGCCAACATCACCCCGGCCAGCATCAGCGCCGTGACCGGCATCACCGCAGACAACCGCGTCTACGACGGCAGCACCAACGCCCCGCTCACAACCACCGGCGCGGGCTTCACCGGCCGTCTGGGAACCGACGTCCTGAACGTGGCAGCCGCCACAGGCACCTTTGCCGACAAGAACGTGGGCTCGGCAAAACCCGTGAGCATTTCGGGAGTCACCCTTGGCGGCACGGACGCCGGCAACTACACGCTGGCTTCCACCACCGCCAGCAGCAGCGCGAGCATCACGCCTGCATCGATTTCCGCGGTCACCGGCATTTCCGCCCAGAGCAGGGAAGAAGATGGGGGCACCCTCGCCACCCTGGTGACCACCGGGGCCGGCTTTACCGGCAAAGTCACGGGCGACAGCCTGACGGTCGCCACGGCCATCGGCAATTTCGACAACCCGACACCCGGCAACGCCAAGCCTGTGTCGATCACCGGCATCTCGCTCGGTGGCACCGACGCTGGCAACTACTCGCTTGCCAGCACCATCGCTGCCACGTCAGCCAACATTACGCCAGCACCAACGCCAGCCCCCGCACCAACGCCGGCGCCGACACCGGCCCCATCACCCGCACCTGCACCTGCACCTGCACCTGCGCCAGCCCCGACCCCCGCGCCGACGCCGGCACCCACACCTGTACCCGCGCCGGGCGGCGGCGGTGGCGTCCCCGTGAGTCCCGGTCCCGGAGGGGGCAACACTGGTGGCAGTGGCGGCAGTGGCGGCAATGGTGGCAATGGTGGCAGTGGTGGCAATGGCGGATCCGGCCCAGGCACGTCGCCGGGAACCGGCGCGACCAGCAGCCCTTTCCTCCCCCCAGCGCTGCGCACCTTCGAACCGGGTCGCAGCTTCCTGGAAAACTGGGCCAGCGCCGGGCCCATGACCCTGGACCAGCTCAAGGAACGCATCCGTCGCGACCGCAGTAACGATTGCAAGCCCGAAGACCGCGACAGCTCAGGCAAGTGCAAATAGCGGCCGCAAGCAATTGCAAGGCGACCGGCCAATTTCCGGATAAGCTGTAGCCACAACAACAGCAGCCCGTTTTTTGGCCGCACCTTTGCGCGGCTCACAGCCAGCCCCATGAGCCTTTTCCTGTTCAAGCGCCTGATCACGCTGGTCGCCACCCTGATAGGCGCTTCCGTCGTGGTGTTCCTGGTGCTGGAGATCCTGCCGGGCGACGCGGCGCAAATCCTGATGGGGCCGGATGCCGCGCCTGACGCCGTCCGCGCACTGGCCACCAAGCTGGGCATAGACCGCCCGCCCGTTGAACGCTACTGGACCTGGGTCACCGGCATGCTGAGCGGCGACCTGGGCCTGAGCTACGCCTACAGCACGCCAGTGCAGGAGCTGGTACTGGAGCGCCTGGCACTCACGGTGCCACTGGCGCTGATGGCCATGGCCTTGACCACGGTACTCGCGCTGGCTGCGGGCATCTACGCCGCCGCGCGCCACAACAAGCTGGGCGACGTGGGCGTGATGGGCCTGTCGCAGCTGGGCATCGCCATTCCCAACTTCTGGTTCGCCATCCTGCTGATCCTGCTGTTCTCGGTGCACCTGAAATGGTTTTCAGCCGGCGGCTTCCCTGGCTGGAGCGAAGGCATAGGCGAAGGCCTGAAGTCGCTCCTGCTGCCTGCCATTTCGCTGGCTGTTGTGCAGGCAGCCATCCTCGCGCGCATCACGCGCTCGGCGGTGCTGGAAGTGCTGCGCGAAGACTTCGTTCGCACCGCGCGCGCCAAGGGCGTCTCGCAGCGCGGCACGCTGTGGGGCCACGTGCTGCGCAACGCCATGATCCCGGTGATCACCGTCATGGGCCTGCAGTTCGCAGAGCTGCTGGCCGGCACCATCGTGGTGGAAAACGTGTTCTACCTGCCCGGCCTGGGCCGCCTCATCTTCCAGTCGATCTCCAATCGCGACCTGATCGTGGTGCGCAACTGCGTCATGCTTCTGGCGACCATGGTGGTCATTGTCAACTTCATCGTCGACATCCTGTACGCGGTGATCGACCCGCGCGTGAAAGCCAGCGACATATGAGGCCCACGCCATGAGCGCCGTGCTCGCCGCCGCCCCGCCACCGCAGAATTTCTGGCGGCGCGCCAAAGGCCACCCCAGCTTTGTTGTTGGCGCCTTCCTCACCTTGCTGCTGGTCGCCGCCGCCGCGCTGTCGCTGGTCTGGACGCCGCATTCGCCTTACGAAATGAACATCGCTGCCAAGCTGCAGGGCGTGAGCGCAGCCCACTGGCTGGGCACCGACCCATTCGGCCGCGACGTGGCGTCGCTGCTGCTGGTGGGTGCGCGAAGCTCCATTCTGGTCGGCGTGATTGCCGTGGGCATAGGACTGCTGGCTGGCACGGCCCTTGGCCTGCTGGCAGCGGCGCGGCGAGGCTGGGTCGAGGAAGTGATCATGCGGCTGTCGGACTTCAGCTTCGCCTTCCCCGCCATCCTGTCGGCCATCATGATGACTGCCGTGTTCGGCGCCGGCATCGTCAACGCCATCATCGCGATTGGCATCTACAACATCCCGACCTTCGCCCGCATCACGCGCGCCTCGGCCAACGCGGTGTGGACACGCGAATTCATCCTGGCGGCGCGCGCCTGCGGCAAGGGGCCGCTGCGCATTACCATCGAGCATGTGCTGCCCAACATCACCTCGGTGCTGATCGTGCAGACCACCATCCGCTTCGCCATCGCCATCCTGGCCGAGGCCGCCCTCTCCTACCTGGGCTTGGGCACGCAACCGCCGCAGCCGTCCTGGGGCCGAATGCTCAGCGAAGCCCAGACGCTGCTGTTCCAGACGCCGATGCTGGCGGTCTACCCCGGCGTCGCAATTGCACTGGCCGTCCTTGGCCTGAACCTGCTCGGCGACGGCTTGCGCGACCTGCTCGATCCCCGCCTGGCGAGGAAGCGTTGATGGCACTCATTGAAGTCAGTGGCCTCAGCGTCCAGCTGCAAACCCATCGCGGACCGGCTCTGGCCGTGCGTCACGCCAGCTTCTCGCTGCAGCGCGGCGAAACACTGGGCCTGATCGGCGAGTCGGGCTGCGGCAAGTCCATCACCGCCATGTCGCTGCTGGGCCTGCTGCCCGAGAACGCCAGGGTCACCGGCAGCATCCGCTTCGATGGCGAAGAACTGGTGGGGATAAACGACGCGCAGCTGCGGCGCATCCGGGGCAATCGCATCGGCATGATCTTCCAGGAGCCAATGACGGCACTCAACCCGGTGCACAGCATCGGCCGGCAGGTGGCCGAGCCGCTGCGGCTTCATCGTGGCCTCTCAAATGCAGAAGCGCGCAAGGAAGCGATCTCCCTGCTCGACCGCGTCGGCATTCCCGATGCAGCACGCCGCATCGAGGCCTACCCGCACCAGTTCTCCGGCGGGCAACGGCAGCGCGTGACCATCGCGATGGCGCTGGCCTGCGGCCCGGACCTGCTGATCGCCGACGAGCCCACTACGGCGCTGGACGTGACCATCCAGCAGCAGATCCTGGACCTGATTGCCGACCTGGTGGCCGAGCGCGGCATGGCGCTGATGCTGATCTCGCACGATCTGGGCGTGATCGCCCAGAACGTGGCGCGCATGCTGGTCATGTACGGCGGCTCGATTGTGGAAAGCGGCTCGACAGAAAGCGTGTTCGCCAATCGCATGCACCCGTACACCCGCGGCCTGTTCTCAGCGCGGCCCAGCCTGTCTTCGGTGCGAGGCCAGCGGCTGACCACCATCGCCGGAACCGTGCCGGAACTGGTCGACCTGCCCGCAGGCTGCCCTTTCGCGGGGCGCTGCAGATTCACCATCCCCGAATGCCACACCGTTGCGCCACCGGCTGTGGAAGTCGCACCTGGCCACGAAGCCCGCTGCATCCGGCTGGATGCGGTGGCCGCGGCCGTTGCGGCAGAGACCGCAGGAGTGCCCGCATGAGCGAATCACTGCTGCGCGTTGAAAACCTGGTCCGCGAATACGCGATGCCGCGCGAGAAGCTGTTCGGCCCTGTACCCAAGGTTCACGCGCTCAACGGCGTGAGCTTCACGATTGAAGCAGGCCGCAGCCTGGGCATCGTTGGCGAATCGGGTTCGGGCAAGTCCACGCTGGCACGGCTGGTGATGGCCCTGGACACACCCACATCCGGCAGCGTCAAGCTGCTGGGGCGCGACCTGCACATGCTGGGCGCGAAAGAGTTGCGTACGGCCAGGCGCGATTTCCAGATGGTGTTTCAGGACCCGTATGGTTCGCTGGACCCGCGCCAGACCATCGAGCGCATCGTCACCGAACCGCTCGCCGCACAAGGTGAGACCACCCGCGCCGACCAACGCCGGCGCGCCGGCGCGGTGCTCGATTCGGTGGGCCTGCGCGCCAACGACCTGGACAAGTACCCGCACGAGTTTTCCGGCGGACAGCGCCAGCGCATCGCCATCGCGCGAGCCCTCATCACCCGGCCGCGCCTGATCGTGGCCGACGAGCCCGTCAGCGCGCTGGACGTGTCGGTGCAGGCCCAGGTGCTTAACCTGATGCAGGACCTGCAGACTGAATTCGGCATCACCTACATGCTCATCAGCCATGACCTGGCCGTCGTGCACCACCTGTGCGACGAGGTTGCCGTGATCTGGCAGGGCCGCATCGTCGAGCAGGGGCCTCCCGAGCGCCTGTTCCACGCGGCCGAGCATCCGTATACGCGCGCGCTGCTCGCCGCGGTCCCCCGTCCCGAGCCCGGAAAGCGCATCCGGGCCGGCGGCGCGATGGCATAAGCAAATCCCGCTTGCGCAACACGAACCATCTCATGGATGATGCAAGACGCGCCCCCGCGGCACAGTGATCAACCCCAAAACCTTCTTAATGCTTTTTGCCTGGAGTGAACCATCATGTTGAAACGACGCACCGTCCTGAGTTCCGCCGCACTGGCCACCGTTCCGCTGGTGCTGCCGCAAGCCTTCGCCCAGGGCAGGAAGGACTCG
>CALRME020000239.1:0-5440 GCA_943369045.1 Sphingobacterium thalpophilum | reverse complement strand
GACAACGCCAGCCAGTTCACCACCGAATACGGCAACGTCAGCGCCGCCAGCGTGGGCGCCATCCAGCGCGGCCTGCTGCAGATCGAAACCCAGGGCGGCGAAAAGTTCTTCGGCGAGCCCATGCTCAACATCCAGGACTTCTTGCAGACGGACAGCTCCGGAAGAGGCGTGATCAACATCCTGGCCGCCGACAAGCTGCTGAACTCCCCTCGCCTGTACGCCACCTTCCTCTTGTGGATGCTGTCGGAGCTGTTCGAACAGTGGCCCGAGATCGGCGACCCGGACAAGCCCAAGCTGGTGTTCTGCTTCGACGAGGCCCACCTGCTGTTCAACGAGGCGCCCAAGGTGCTCGTCGAGCGCATCGAGCTGGTGGTGCGGCTGGTTCGCTCCAAGGGCGTTGGCGTGTATTTCGTGACGCAGAACCCGCTGGACATCCCCGATTCGGTGCTGGCCCAGCTGGGCAACCGCGTGCAGCACGCGCTGCGCGCCTTCACGCCGCGAGACCAGAAGGCCGTCAAGGCCACGGCAGAGACCATGCGGCAAAAGCCTGGCCTCGACATCGAAACCGCCATCACCGAACTTGCCGTCGGCGAAGCGCTGGTCAGCCTGCTGGATGCCAAGGGCCGGCCCAGCGTGACCGAGCGCGTCTACGTGCTGCCGCCCGGCAGCCAGCTGGGCCCGATCACGCCCGAGCAGCGCAAGGCACTGCTGGCCGGCTCGCTGGTCGCCGGCGTGTACGAGAAGACAGTGGACCGCGAATCGGCTTACGAAAAGCTCAAGGGCCGGACGGTGGCGACGCAGGACGGCGCGGCGGCTGCTGGCACGCCCGGTGCGCCCACCCCGGCATCTGAAGGCGGCGGCATCCTCGGCGGCCTCTCCGACGTGCTGTTCGGCTCCACCGGCCCGCGCGGCGGCCGCCACGAAGGCCTGGCCGAGAGCATGGCCAAGTCGGCCGTGCGCACCATGGGCAGCACCGTGGGCCGTGAAATCATCCGCGGCGTGCTGGGCGGCATCTTCGGCGGCAAGAAGCGCTAAAGCAATCTGGATGCGGCTTCCAGGCCAAAAGTGGCCCGCAAGCCGCACAGGGAGCGCTTGACAGCCTTTCACCCTGGCACGATTCGCGCATGCGGTACGGGTCTGCTGTACAGTGTTTTTTTTGAAGGGCCCAGAAATGGCAACTGAAGTTTCCGCCCCGCGCCACATCCGCCTCACCTCCCACGCCAGCGGCCTGGGCGCTTTGCCAATCCAATGGGACGCCGCCACACCGGCGGCCCGCGGCCCGGTGGTCGGCACCACCACCAAGCGAGCGCACCGCAACGTCATCGGTACCCACAGCGGCTCCTACGGTATCTACCGCGCGCTGGCCGTTGCGGCCGGCGCCCTGTCGCGCGACCACAAGGCCGACCTCACAAACACCTCGCCCACTTCTCCGATCGGTCCCTACCCACAATGGGGCGAGGCCGGCAAGATCGTCAGCCTGGACCCGTGGGGCGCCACGGTGGCCGACGTGTTCTCCACTGAGCTGGCGGCCGGCTACGACATCCGCCCGACGATTGCCGTTACGCAGGCGCACGTGATCCTCCCCGAAGTGATTGACGCCCTGCAGAAAGGCCGCCTGAAAGCCGACGGCAAGTTCCTCACCGAGGGCGGCGCGGCCATGGTCACCAAGGTAGCGATCGAACCGGTGTGGTGGCTGCCGGGCGTGGCCAAGCGCTTCAACTGCACCGAGGCCGACCTGCGCCGCGTGCTGTTCGAGGAAACCGGCGGCATGTACCCCGAGCTCGTCACGCGATCGGACCTGGAAGTCTTCCTGCCGCCGATCGGCGGCCAGACGCTCTACATCTTCGGCAACCCGCGCGACCTGGCCGACACCAGCGTGGAACTCACGGCACGCATCCACGACGAATGCAACGGCTCGGACGTATTCGGCTCCGACATCTGCACCTGCCGCCCCTACCTCACGCACGCCATCGAGGAATGCATCATGGGCGCCCAACGCGGCGGCGTGGGCCTGGTGGCCTATTCGCGCAAGGAAGGCCGGGCCCTGGGCGAAGTGACCAAGTTCCTGGTCTACAACGCCCGCAAGCGCCAGGTCGGCGGCGACACGGCCGACCAGTATTTCGCCCGCACCGAGTGCGTGGCCGGCGTGCAGGACATGCGCTTTCAGGAGCTGATGCCCGATGTATTTCACTGGCTGGGCATCCGCAAAATCCACCGCCTGGTCTCCATGAGCAACATGAAGTTCGACGCCATCACCGGCTCGGGCATAGAGATCGGCGAGCGGGTCAACATCCCGGACGAGCTGATTCCGGCGGACGCCAAGGTCGAGATGGATGCCAAGAAGGCCGCCGGCTACTTCACGCCCGGGCATGTGCCGGACGCCGACGAACTGAAACAGGCCAAGGGGCGGGAGCTGGCCAAGTGAGCTCCGAAGCGGCCCTGCACGCGGCCGAGCTGCTGCGCACCACAACCGCCATCCGGGAACGCGCCAAGCAGCTGCTCTCGCGCGCCCGCCATGGCGAATCGGCCTGGTTCGTGGTCGACGATGCTTTCATCGAATCCGCCGCCGCTGAAGTGGCCCGCGTGACGCGCGAGCGCTACCCCTCGCTGAAGATCCCCTTCCACAGCCGCTGGCGGCATTTCGAGGCCGGCGGAGTGGACCGCCGCGCGCAGCTCGACAAGCTGCTTGGCGACGTTCACGCACCGGCGCGGGCGCGGGCCTACATCGACCTTGCCGTCGTCAGCGTGCTGCTGGATGCGGGCGCCGGGCCGCTCTGGAAGTACACCGAATCGGCCAGCGGCCAGAGCTTCACCCGCTCCGAAGGCCTGGGCGTGGCCAGCTTCCACGCCTTCACCGCCGGCCTGTTCTCCAGTGACAGGAGCCAGCCGCTGCAAGTCGATGCAGCCGGCCTGCGCTCGCTCGTTGTGGACCACCTGGCTTCGGCCTTCCAGGTGAGTGAATCCAACCCGCTGGTCGGGCTCGAAGGCCGCGTGGTGCTGCTGCGCCGCCTGGGCGAAACGCTGCAGGAGCAGCCTGAAGTGTTCGGCGTGCCTGCGCGGCCCGGGGGCCTTTTCGATATGCTGGTCAGCCCGAAGGGCCCCGACGCGCCGCCTACAGCCGACATCGCGGCGCACGACATTCTTTCGCAGCTGCTGGCCTCGCTCTCCGGGATCTGGCCGGCCAACAACACCATTGGCACAGTGCCGGTGGGCGACTGCTGGCGCCACCCGGCCGTCAAGGGCGAAGGCCTGTCGGCCGGCTGGATGCCATTCCACAAGCTCTCGCAGTGGCTCACTTATTCGCTGCTGGAGCCCTTCCAATGGGCCGGCGTGCAGGTGCGCGGGCTGGAGGCGCTCACGGGCCTGCCCGAATACCGCAACGGCGGACTGCTGCTCGATAGCGGCGTTCTGCGGCTGAAGAACCCAGCGGTGGCTGCGCAGACCTGGCAGCCGGCCGACGAGTTCATCGTCGAGTGGCGCGCGCTGACCGTCGCCCTGCTCGACGAGCTGGCCCGCGCCGTGCGCCTGCAGCTAGGATTGAGCGAAGCCCAGCTGCCGCTGGCCTGCGTGCTCGAAGGCGGCACCTGGGCGGCAGGCCGCGTGCTGGCCCAGAACCTGCGAGGCGGTTTGCCGCCGCTGTCCGTCGCCAGCGACGGCACCGTATTCTGAAATTCGAAAAAAGAAAGAACCCATGAGCAACGTCCACGTCATCGACCATCCGCTGGTACAGCACAAGCTCACGCTCATGCGCAGAAAGGATGCTTCCACAAACAGCTTCCGCCGCCTGCTCAACGAATTGAGCAGCCTGATGGCCTACGAGGTCACGCGCGACGTGCCGATGCAGGACATAGAGATCGAAACGCCGCTGGAGACCATGACGTCCAAGGTGATCGACGGCAAGAAGCTGGTGTTCGTCTCCATCCTGCGGGCCGGCAACGGCATCCTGGAAGGCATGCTCAGCGTGGTGCCCGGCGCGCGTGTGGGCCACATCGGCCTGTACCGCGACCCCAAGACGCTGACGGCGGTGGAGTACTACTTCAAGATGCCGCAGGACATGCAGGAGCGCGACATCGTGGTGGTCGACCCGATGCTGGCCACCGGCAATTCGGCCATCGCGGCCGTGGAGCGCCTGAAGGAACTCAACCCCAAGTCGATCAAGTTCGTCTGCCTGCTGACCTGCCCCGAAGGCGTGGCCGCCCTGCAGAAGGCCCACCCCGACGTGCCGATCTACACGGCGGCGATCGACCGCCAGCTCAACGACCACGGCTACATCCTGCCCGGCCTGGGCGACGCCGGCGACCGGATCTTCGGGACCAAGTAACCTCAGGGGATGTCCCTGCGAATTCAATTCAGGGCGGCCACGGTCGCCCTTGCGCTTTTTACCGCCGCCACCGCTGTGCCGGCCGCGCCCTTTACCCCCGCCAGCGACAGCGACGTCGTCGAGCGCCTGCCCAACAACGACCCTTCGGTGCGCCGCGTCGATTCGCTGCGCAAACAGCTGGCCGCCAAGCCCGACGACAACGCCCTGCGCATCGAGCTGGCGCGGCGCTACTTCGACCTGGCCATGGCGCTGGGCGACCCGCGCTACGTGGGTTACGCCTCGGCCGCCATCGCGCCACTGGCCAAGGCCGCACCCAACGACGCGAACTACTGGCTCGCGCTGGGCCTGCTGCAGCAGTACAGCCACGACTTCGAAGGCGCCCTGGCCAGCCTGATGCGCGCCAGCGACCTGGCCCCGCGATCGGCCGAACCCGTGTTCTGGCGCGCCGCCATCCGCATGGTGCAGGCGCAGTACGCGCCGGCATTGGCCGAGTGCACGCGCCTGGTCCCGCTGACCACGGCGTTGCTGGCCCAGGGCTGCACCGCCTATGTGCAGGCTGCCACCGGGCAACTGGCCACGACCTACGAAAGCTTCAACAAAGCGGTGAGCGATGCCACCACCGCGCCGCCGGAACTCCTGCTTTGGGACCGCACGCGCCTGGCCGAAATGGCGCTGCGCCTGCAAAAACCCGCCGAAGCCGAAGTGCACTTCAAAAAGGCGCTGGAAACCGGCGTGACCGACCAGTTCCTGCTGGGCGCGTATGCCGACTTCCTGATCGCGGCCAAACGCCCCGCCGAGGCCATCAAGCTGCTGGCCGACTGGGAGCGCTCCGACGTGCTGCTGCTGCGCCTGGCGCTGGCCGGAAAGGCATCCGGCGATGCCAAGGCCGCCAACTGGGCCAGCCAGCTGCGCGAACGTTTTGTCGACGCCGCCCGGCGCGGCGACCGCCTGCACGAGCAGGAAGCCGCGCGTTTCGAGCTTGACGTGGAAGGCAACGCCGCCAAGGCGCTGCAGCTGGCCAAACGCAACTACGAGTCGCAGAAAGAGCCACGCGACGCTGAAATCCTGATGCGCGCCGCGCTTGCCGCCAACGACGCCAGGGCCGCGCAGCCCGCGCTG
>CALRME020000238.1:0-5442 GCA_943369045.1 Sphingobacterium thalpophilum | reverse complement strand
AAAACAAAGCCCGCCCGGCGTTTGTCCGGAGCGGGCGGGGGGATTCGGGATGGGCGCAATTATCCCAGTTTGCGTGCCCTGCTCTTCCAGCCGCTGATCTAGCTGTTGAGCAGGGGCACAAGGCCGCCGCGGCCATCGAGCGCCTGCAGGTCGTCGCAGCCGCCCACGTGGGTCTCGCCGATGAAGATCTGGGGCACGGTGCGCCGGCCGGTGATCTCCATCATCTTCATGCGCTCCTGCGGCAGCTCATCAATGCGGACTTCGTCGATGGCATCGACGCCGCGGGCCTTGAGGATCTGCTTGGCGCGAGTGCAGTAGGGGCAGTACGCCGTGGTGTACATCTTGACGGGTTGCATGCAAAACAGCTGGTGGCTGCCTCAGGCTTTTTCAACCGGCAGGTTGGCTTCTTTCCAGGCCTTGAGGCCGCCGGACATGGCCTGGGCCTGCTCGTAACCCAGCTTTTTGGCCGTGGCCACGGCGCGGTTGGCGCGGGCACCGGTGGCGCACACCAGGATCAGCGGCAGGGCTTTGTTCTTGGCGGCCAGGGGCAGCTTTTCCTCGAGCTGGCCCAGCGGCACGTTCTTCGACCCGCCCACATGGCCGGCGGCGAACTCTTCCGTTTCGCTCACGTCCACCACCACAGCCTTTTCGCGATTGATGAGCTGGACGGCGCCCACCGTGCTCAGCCCGCCGGGGCCGGCGCCCTTGATGACCGGCCACATCAGCATGCCGCCCGAAGCCATGGCCACGCTGATGAGCATCCAGTTGTCGATGATGAATTTCACTCGTTTTCCTTCAAGGCCCCGAAGCAGGGCAACCCGCGATTCTAAAATGCCGGGTTTCCCTCCCGCTTATTCCCCTGCTTTCACAGGCCCTTCCCATGTACAAACTCGTGCTGATCCGCCACGGCGAATCGACCTGGAACCTCGAAAACCGCTTCACCGGCTGGACCGATGTGGACCTGACGCCCACCGGCGTCGAGCAGGCCAAGAACGCCGGGCGGCTCCTCAAGGCCGAGGGCTACGACTTCGACCTGGCCTACACCAGCGTGCTCAAGCGCGCCACCCGCACGCTCTGGCATTGCCTGGACGAGATGGACCGCACCTGGCTGCCCGTGGTGCACAGCTGGCGCCTCAACGAGCGCCACTACGGCGGCCTGCAGGGCCTGAACAAGGCCGAGACGGCTAAAAAATACGGCGACGACCAGGTGCTCATCTGGCGCCGCAGCTACGACACGCCGCCACCGGTGCTCGACGCGAACGACCCGCGCAGCGAGCGCGGCGACATTCGCTACGCAAAGCTCAAGCCCGGGCAGATCCCGCTGACCGAGTGCCTCAAGGACACCGTGGCCCGCGTGCTGCCGTTCTGGGACGAGGCCATGGCCCCAGCGATCCGCAGCGGCAAGCGCATCGTGGTGGCCGCCCACGGCAACTCGATCCGTGCCATGGTCAAGTACCTGGACAAGGTCTCCGACAGCGACATCGTGGGCCTGAACATCCCCAATGGCATCCCGCTGGTGTACGAGCTGGATGCCCAGCTCAAGCCGATCCGCCACTACTACCTCGGGGATGCCGAGGCCGCAGCGAAGGCGGCGGCTGCGGTGGCCACCCAGGGCAAGGCCTGATCCCCGGGCCGGCGCCTTAGGAAAACGGCTTACCGCCCCCGGGGACATTTGCTTACTCCGGCCGGGCTGGCGGTGTCTACAGTGAATGCATGGACATTCGTTGGAGACCCACCATGCGCAAGACAGCTACCCTTTCGGCCGCAGCGGCCATCCTGCTGATCGCCGGTGCCGTGCAGGCACAGGAAGCGCCTGTTCGCAATGCGGTGGACGAAGCCGCTTCCGTGCACGCCATCGCCACCGCGGCCCGTTTGTGCAACCTGATCTCCGAAGGCGACCTCAACCGCGCCGCCTCGCGCATGGACCGGGTCCATGCCGCCCAACTGCCGCGCGCCGACCAGGAAACCTACCTGATCCTGCGAACCTCCGACAGCTTTCGCAACACCGTTTTCTCGTCGGCGCTGCGCCGCGCGAAGAACGGCTGTGGCTCCGACCTTGCCGCCACCTGGCGCGACGTTGAATCCAGCCTGGTGACGGCTGACCTCAATTCGGGCAGTACCCTGGCTTCGAACTGATTTCCCCGCAGTTTCTCCACTGGCATTCGTGCCTTGTCCCGGCGGCTTGCCTGACTGTAAATGTCAGGTAAACCCCGGGACTTTTCCTCATAATGACTCCACGTCAAGGAACCGCCTTTGACGAGGCTCGTCATACACCAGTCACGGGTGTATATTGAAAGTCACGAGGACTCGCATTTTTATGAGCCAAAAACTGAAGATTGCCGGCTGGATTTCGGTGGGCGCATTGGCCGGCGCGCTGACCACGGTTTCGCTGCAGACCGTTGCGCGCGGAACGCTCGCGCCACTGCCGCTTGAAGAGCTGCAGCAACTGGCCAGCGTGTTCGGCATGGTCAAGACCGACTACGTCGAGCCCGTCGACGAGAAAAAGCTGATCACCGACGCCATCTCCGGCATGGTCGCCAGCCTCGATCCGCACTCGCAGTATTTCGACAAGAAGTCCTTCAAGGAATTCCGAGAAGGCACTTCCGGCCGCTTCGTCGGAGTGGGCATTGAGATCTCGCAGGAAGACGGCCTGGTCAAGGTGGTCTCCCCCATCGAAGGCTCTCCCGCCTTCCGTGCCGGACTCAAGCCCAACGACCTGATCACCAAGATCGACGAAACCGTGGTCAAGGGGCTGTCGCTCAATGACGCGGTCAAGAAGATGCGTGGCGAGCCCAACACCAAGGTCATGCTCACGATCTACCGCAAGGACGAAAACCGCACCTTCCCGGTCACGATCACGCGCGAAGAAATCCGCACGCAATCGGTGCGCGGCAAGGTGGTCGAGCCCGGTTACGGCTGGATCCGCCTGTCGCAGTTCCAGGAACGCACGGTGGACGACTTCGCCCGCAAGGTCGAGGAAATCTACAAGGCTGAACCCAACCTCAAGGGCATGGTGCTGGACCTGCGCAACGACCCGGGCGGCCTGCTCGACGCGGCCGTGGCCATCTCCGCTGCCTTCCTGCCGGAAAACGTGACGGTGGTTTCCACCAACGGCCAGCTGGCCGAAAGCAAGTTCACCTACAAGGCCGCCCCGGAGTTCTACCAGCGCCGTGCCGGCGCCGACCCGCTCAAGCGCCTGCCTGCTTCGCTGAAAAACGTGCCCCTGGTGGTGCTGGTCAATGAAGGTTCGGCCTCGGCCAGCGAAATCGTGGCCGGCGCCCTGCAGGACCACAAGCGCGCCACCATCCTGGGCAGCCAGACCTTCGGCAAGGGCTCTGTGCAGACCGTTCGCCCGCTCGGCCCGGACACGGGCCTCAAGCTCACCACCGCCCGCTACTACACGCCCAGCGGCAAGTCGATCCAGGCCAAGGGCATCGTGCCGGACGTGATGGTCGACGAAAGCGAAGAGGGCAACATCTTCTCGCTGCTGCGCACCCGCGAAGCCGACCTGGACAAGCACCTCAACAGCGGCCAGGGCGCCGAGGTCAAGGACCCGGCCCGCGAAAAGCTGCGTGAAGAGGCCCGCAAGAAGGCCGAGGAAGAGGCAAAGAAGCCGGTGGCGGACCGCAAGATGCCCGAGTTCGGGACCGACAAGGACTTCCAGCTGGTCCAGGCCATCAACCAGCTCAAGGGCCGTCCGGTCCTGGTTAGCAAGACGCAAGTGGTTGAGCGCAAGGACGAGAAGAAAGAGAACTGATTTGGCTGTCATCCCGGGCTTGACCCGGGATCCATGCCCCAGCAAAGCCGGCCCAGTGCCGGCTTTTTCTTTTGCCATGACAATCGCGCCATGACCGACGACCAGCTGCTGCGTTACTCGCGCCACATCCTGCTCAATGAAGTGGGCGTGGAAGGCCAGGAGCGCATCCTGGCAGCCCATGCGCTGGTCATAGGGGCGGGAGGGCTGGGTTCACCCGTCTCCCTCTACCTGGGATCGGCAGGCGTAGGCCGCATCACCATCGTCGACGACGACACGGTGGACCTGACCAACCTGCAGCGGCAGATCGCGCACTCGATGGCGCGCGTCGGCAATCCCAAGGCCGAATCTGCGCGCGACGCCATCGCGGCCATCAACCCTGAAGTGCATGTCACGCCGGTCATCGAGCGGGCCGACCCGGCGCAGCTCGACGGACTGGTCGCCGGCGTCGACGTGGTGCTCGACTGCTGCGACAACTTTGCCACCCGCCACGCCGTCAACGCCGCCTGCGTGAAGCACGGCAAGCCACTGGTCTCGGGCGCGGCCATCCGCTTCGACGGCCAGGTGACGGTGTTCGATCCGCGCGATGCCGCCTCGCCGTGCTACGCCTGCCTGTTCCCGCCGGACGCCGACGTGGAAGAAACCCGCTGCGCCACGATGGGCGTGTTCGCACCCCTGGTCGGTGTGATCGGCGCCATGCAGGCGGCCGAGGCGCTCAAGCTGCTCAGCGGCGCCGGCACATCACTGGCCGGCCGGCTGCTGATGCTCGACGGCCGATCCATGGAATGGAATGAAATGAAGATTCCGCGCGGTGCGCAGTGCCCGGTGTGCTGCCCACCACCCGAGCGGTCGTTCAGCTCGCGGTGATCTTCGCCGCCTTGATGATGCGGCTCCAGCGGTCAAGTTCGGACTTGAGGAAGCGGCTGAAATCCTCCGCGCCCTTGGGCGTGACGCGAAAGCCCTGCTGGCTGGCCTTTTCCTCGACGTCACGGCCGAACATGGCCTTGATCATTTCGCGCGAATATTTCTCGACCACCGCATCGGGTGTTTTTGCGGGCAGCATCGCGGCCGTCCAGTTCTCGACGAACAGGCCGCTCATGCCCTGCTCGATGGCAGTGGGCACATCCGGAAACATGGGGTGCCGGCTCAGGCTGCAGATGGCCACCGCGCGCAGCTTGCCGCCTTTCACATGAGCCATCGATTCCGGGAAATTGGAAAAGATTACATCCAGCTGCCCGCCAATCAGGTCGACCATTGACGGCGCCCCTCCCTTGTACGGGATATGCGTCATCTTGGTCTTGTTCAAGTCGTTGAACAGCGCCATGGCCAGGTGGGGAGGCGTGCCATTGCCGCTGGAGCCCGCATTGAGCGTGCGCGTTTTGGAGACCGCCACAAGGTCCTTGAAGTCCTTGATGGGGCTGGCCGCCGGCACCACCACCAGCATGGGCGATCCGGCCAACAGCGCCACGGGCCGCAGGTCGCGCGTGAAACTGTAGGGCGCGTCCGGGAACAGGGAGGCATTGGCCACGTGCGTGAGCGTGATCGCCAGCAGCTGGCTGCCGTCGGCGGGCCCCTTGGCCACCTGCTCGGCGCCGATCTGCGCATTGCCGCCGGCCTTGTTCTCCACAATCACTGTGGCTTTCCAGGCTTCCGCCAGCTTCTGCGCCACCATGCGGGCCATCACGTCG
>CALRME020000237.1:0-5452 GCA_943369045.1 Sphingobacterium thalpophilum | reverse complement strand
CTTGCGGCTACGGCGTGAGCCATGCCTTCGAGCAGGCGGCTGCGGTGTTCGGAGACAGGCGAGGCAGTTTCAACCATGAGCTACGATTTTCAGGTGGAAACCGATTGGTACTTGACAGTACCAGACATTACCCTCATCATTAAGGATTGGTACTTCAAAGTACCGACACACTCTACCGGAACGCCAAATGACCGACCTCGTTGTACGCCGCCTCCTGATCGACATGGAGCAGCCGTTTGCCCGCCACTGGTGCGGCAACGACGCCTTCCGCAGCGCCTTGTTCAACGCACTTTCCATGAGCTTCCCGGTGGGCGAGCAGTTCTTCATCGACTCCGTGCGCAACGGCCACAAGGCCCTGCCAGGGCAGCAGCAGGAAAAGTTCAAGGCAGAGGTGCAGGGTTTCATCGGCCAGGAAGCCACCCACCGCCGCCTGCACGCCCTGTTCAATGGCCACCTGGAAAAGCAGGGGCTGGTCAACGACTGGGCACCGCGCGCGCAGGAACGCATGAAGCTGATGGACGGTATGGACCCGCGCCACCACCTGGCGATCACCGCAGCCAACGAGCACTTCACCGCCATCATGGCCGAGTGGATGCTGCGCAATACCGACCTGGTGCACAGCGACGACAAGCGCCTGCAGACCCTGTGGCTGTGGCACAGCGCCGAGGAAGCCGAGCACAAGAGCACGGCCTTCGACATCTACCAGGCGCTGGGCGGCAGCTATGAATGGCGTATCACCTGGTTCCGCCGAATCACCACGGTGTTCCTAGGCGACACGCTGCGCCAGACGGTCAACAACCTGCGCCGCGACGGCACGCTCTGGAAGTGGAGCACCTGGAAGAGCGCCGCGAGCTACCTGTTCGGCAAACGCGGCCTGCTGCGCGAGACCTACAAGCCCTGGCGCGAATACCTGCGCAAGGACTTTCATCCCATGCAGCAGGAAAGCACGCTGTCGCAGGACTGGCTCACGAACAACATGGCGCAGTACGTGCCGGTCGGTGCCGCGCGCTGATCTGACGCGCTAGTACTTTCCTCGTCCTGAGACCCTGCCCCGGGGTTTCAAGCAAAATTGGCGGATGCAGCTCAACTACATCGCCAATGCATCCGTGCCGTCCGCCTCGGGCCGCACCATCCCCGTCATCGACCCGTCCGACGGCCAGGTCTTCGATGAACTCCAGCGAAGCAACGCGGACGACATCGACAGCGCCGTCCACGCCGCGCGCCAGTGCTATGAGGCGGTCTGGAGCAAGCTGAGCGCCGCGGAGCGCGGCCGCCTGCTGATGCGCCTGTCGGCCAAGGTCGCAGAGCACGCCGAAGAACTGGCCGCCATCGAGCAGCGCGACTGCGGCAAGCCGACCAAGCAGGCCAGGGCCGATGCGCTGGCGCTGGTTCGCTACTTCGAGTTCTATGCCGGCGCCTGCGACAAGCTGCACGGCGACACCCTGCCCTACCTGGATGGCTACAGCGTGCTGACCTGGCGCGAGCCGCATGGCGTGACGGGGCACATCATCCCCTGGAACTACCCGATGCAGATCTTCGGGCGCAGCGTGGGCGGCGCGCTGGCTGCGGGCAACGCCTGTGTGGTCAAGCCCGCAGAGGACGCCTGCCTTTCGCTGATTCGCGTCGCGCAGCTGGCCGCGGAGGTGGGCTTTCCGGCCGGCGCGATCAACATCGTCACCGGCTATGGCCATGAAGTGGGCGACGCACTGGCGCGGCACGCGGGCATCGACCACATCAGCTTCACCGGCAGCCCCAAGGTCGGCACGCTGATCCAGCAGGTCGCTGCCGAGCGGCACTGCCCCGTAACACTGGAACTCGGCGGCAAGAGCCCGCAGGTGGTGTTCGCCGACGCCGACCTGGACGCCGCCATCCCCATGGTCATCAACGCCATCGTGCAGAACGCCGGCCAGACCTGCTCGGCCGGTTCGCGCCTGCTGATCGACCAGGCCATTTACGAGCCGCTGCTCGAGCGCCTGGGCGCCGCTTTCGAGAACCTGCGAGTCGGCCCGGCCGCGATGGACCTGGATGTGGGCCCGCTGATCCGCGCCAGCCAGCAGCAGCGCGTGTGGGATTTCCTCTCCGATGCACAGGTCGCCAACATCCCCATGGTGGCCCAGGGCCAGGTGGTGGACGAGGCGCCCGAGACCGGTTTCTACCAGGCTCCCACCCTGCTGCGCGACGTGCCGGTAGACCACCGCATCGCACAGGAAGAAGTCTTCGGCCCGGTGCTGGCCGCGATGAGCTTCAAGGACGAGGACCACGCCGTGCAACTGGCCAACGCCACGCAGTTCGGCCTGGTGGCCGGCGTCTGGACGCGCGATGGCGGCCGCCAGTTCCGTATGGCCAAGCGCCTGCGCAGCGGCCAGGTCTTCATCAACAACTACGGCGCGGGTGGCGGCGTGGAGCTGCCCTTTGGCGGCGTCAAGTCATCGGGCTACGGCCGTGAAAAGGGCTTCGAGGCCCTGCTCGGCTTCACCACGCTCAAGACCGTGGCCATCAAGCACGGCTAACCAGATCAGCAGTAACAGGAGACAGACATGCGAGTCAAAAACAAATCCATCATCGTCACCGGCTCCGGCGGCGGCATCGGCGAAGGCATCGCGAAGCGGCTGGCCGAAGAAGGTGCCCAGGTCATCGTCAACGACATCAACGTGGCACTCGGCGAGAAGGTCGTGGCGCAGATCAAGGCCGCTGGCGGCGACGCCTCATTCTTCGCCGCCGACGTGACCAAGTCCGCCAACGTGAAGGCGCTCGTCGAGGCCGCCGTCAAGCGCCACGGCAAGCTGGACGTGATGATCAACAACGCCGGCTGGACGCACCGCAACCGCCCGGCGCTGGAAGTCAGCGAAGACGAGTTCGACAAGTGCTACGCGGTGAACATGAAGAGCATCTACCTGGCCACCGTGCATGCGGTGCCCGCGCTGCGCGCCAACAAGGGCGGCAGCTTCATCAACATCGCGTCGACCGCAGGTGTGCGGCCCCGCCCCGGCCTGTCCTGGTACAACGGCTCCAAGGGGGCCGTGATCACCACCAGCAAGTCGCTGGCCGCCGAACTGGGCCCGGACAACATCCGCGTGAACTGCATCAACCCGGTGTTCAACCCCGACACGGGGCTGTCCGCTGAATTCGCCGGTGGACCCATCGACGACGCCGTACGCGCAAAATTCCGCGCCAGCATCCCGCTGGGGCGCTTTTCCACGGCACTGGACGTGGCCAATGCCGCGCTCTACCTGGCCAGCGACGAGGCGTCCTTCATCTCGGGTGTGTGCATCGAAGTGGACGGCGCGCGCTGCGTCTAACGCGGACAATAGGGGCCTCATGGCCGAACGCATCATCCCCCTCATCGACCAGCGCGCGCTCTCGCGCGGCGCGGTGCTGCCCGCGCTGCCGATCGCCGCGGACGGGCTGCTGGTGGACGCCCTCGGTCGGCCATTGCGCGACCTGCGCATCAGCGTGACCGACCGCTGCAACTTCCGCTGCAGCTACTGCATGCCCAAGGAGGTGTTCGACAAGGACTACCCCTACCTGCCGCATTCCTCGCTGCTGAGCTTCGAGGAAGTCACCCGCGTGGCCCGCCAGTTCGTGGCTCACGGCGTACGGAAGATCCGCCTGACAGGCGGCGAGCCGCTGCTGCGCAAGAACATCGAGGTCCTGATCGAACAGCTGGCCGCGCTGCGCACGGTGGAAGGCCTGCCGCTGGACATCACGCTCACCACCAACGGTTCGCTGCTGGCGCGCAAGGCCGGCGCGCTCAAGGCCGCGGGCCTGCAGCGCGTCACCGTCAGCCTGGACGGCCTGGACGACACGGTGTTCCGCAGCATGAACGACGTGGACTTCCCGGTGGCCGAAGTGCTCAAGGGCATTGAGGCGGCGCGCGAGGCGGGCCTGGGACCGATCAAGGTCAACATGGTCGTCAAGCGCGGCACCAACGACCACGAAATCCTGCCGATGGCGCGCCACTTCAAGGGCACGGGCATCGTGCTGCGCTTCATCGAATACATGGACGTGGGCGCGACCAACGGCTGGCGCATGGACGAAGTGCTGCCTTCGGCTGACGTGGTGAAACTGCTCAACGCCGAGCTGCCGCTGGCGCAGCTCGAACCCACGGCCAGCGGCGAGACCGCGGAGCGCTGGGGCTACAAGGACGGCGGCGGAGAGATCGGCGTCATCAGCAGCGTGACCCAGGCCTTCTGCGGCGACTGCAACCGTGCCCGCCTGTCCACCGAGGGCCAGCTCTACCTGTGCCTGTTCGCCACCCAGGGCCACGACCTCAAGACACTGCTGCGCAGCGGCGCCAGCGACGAAGACATCGCCTCGGCCATCGGCCACATCTGGCAGGGCCGCAGCGACCGCTATTCGCAGCTGCGCGCAACCATGGCGCCCGACACCAGCCCCGGCGCCCGGCGCGTCGAGATGAGCTACATAGGCGGTTAGAAGAAAAACACAATGATCCACACCTCTGAAATCACGGGCCTGATCCTGGCCGGCGGGCGCGGCTCGCGCATGGGCGGCGTGGACAAGGGCCTGCAGAACTTCAACGGCATGCCGCTGGCCCTGCACACCCTTGTGCGCCTGCAGCCACAGGTCGGCGAACTGATGATCAACGCCAACCGCAACCTCTCGGCCTACGAGTCCTTTGGCGCGCCGGTCTGGCCCGACGGCCTGGCCGACTACGCCGGCCCGCTGGCGGGCTTTCTGACCGGGCTGGAGCGCTGCGAAACGGCGTGGCTTGTGACGGTGCCCTGTGACACGCCGCTGTTCCCGCAGGACATGGTGGCCCGGCTGGCCGGGGCCGTAGAGCGTGAAGGCGCCGACATCGCCATGGCGGCGGCGCGCGAGGAAGACGGCCAGCTGCGCAACCAGCCGGTGTTCTGCCTGCTGCGCGTGGAACTGATGGAAAGCCTGGTGAAGTTCACCCACGAAGGCGGCCGCAAGATCGACGCCTGGACGGCGCAGCACAAGACCGTGGTCGTGCCCTTCGATGCGCCGGGTGACGAAGCGCGCGCCTTCTTCAATGCCAACACGCTGGCCGAACTGCACCAGCTGGAGCAACCGTGAAGTCCATCGCGCAGGTCGCGGCGGAACTGCAGGGCTATGACCCGCAGGCGCTCAGCGCCGATGGTGTCAATGACTTCCTGGCTCGCCTGGTCACGCCAGTGGACGAGGGCGAAACGATCGGCATCTTCGACGCGCTGGGCCGCGTGCTGGCGCAGGACGTGGTCTCGCCCGTCAATGTGCCGCCGCACGACAACTCGGCGATGGACGGCTATGCCTTCGACGGCGCACAGCTCAAAGACTCTGAACTGCTTTCGCTGGAAGTGGTCGGCACGGCGCTCGCAGGCAAGGCCTGGCAAGGCGACGTGCGGCCCGGCCAGTGCGTGAAGATCATGACGGGAGCCATCATGCCCGCGGGGCTCGACACGGTGGTGCCGCAGGAGTTCACGCAGGCGCA
>CALRME020000236.1:0-5487 GCA_943369045.1 Sphingobacterium thalpophilum | reverse complement strand
CTGATCGCCTCGGCCAGCACCCACAGGGTGCTGCCGTCGGTGCGCACCAGCCGGTACTCGCTGGGCGCGTGGCGCACTTCGCCGCTGGCCGTGCCGCGCGCGGCCAGGGCCTGCTCGAACTGGCCGACAACCCGTTCACGGTCATCGGGGTGGACGAAGGCGTGGAACAGCGGCCCCTCCCCGTCCTGCAGCTGGGGCGGGTCGCCCAGCATTTCGCACAGGCGCTGCGAGTAGCGGTGCCGGTTGGCCGTGGTGTCCCAGTCAAAGATGCCGGCCTGGGTGGTGCGCACCAGCAGGTCGCCGCGTACCCGCTGCTCCAGCGCCCGCAACTCTTCGGCATTGAGCGCCCGCGCCAGCCTGCGGGCCATCACGATGCCGGGCGCCAGCGCAAAACCCACCAGGCCCAGCGGCGTGAGCGTGAACAGCCAGAAGCCGGCGTTGTAGAGCACAGCGTCGACCACGATCACCGCAAGCAGGAAAGCCAGGCCAGCCAGCATGATGGCGGCGTCGGACCTGCCCTGCCGCATGGCCAGCGCCACGGCGCGCGTGATGTAGAAGCCCATCAGCACGCACAGGGCCTGCCCGAACGGAACGAGGTGGCTGGAGATGCGGCCGGGCAGCACCGCCACCGCCAGCATGCACAGGCCGATCGCCGCCAGGAACAACCGTACCGAACGCTGGCGCATCTGACCGGCGAACAGGCTTCGCACCAGCATCAGGAACGCCGCCATGTTGGCGTACCAGGACAGGTACTCGATGCGCAGGTAGGTCTCCCAGGGCACCTCGCGCGCGAAGGCCAGCAGCAGCGTGCGCTCGCCCATCATGTCGGCGAACGTGGCCTGGGCCACGCAGAACAGGCCGAAATACAGTGGTGTGGCCTCCTTGCGGCGTGCGGCGAAGAAGATCAGCGACAGCAGGCCCAGCAAGGCGTAAGCGCCCAGCATCAGCGTGTTGTAGACCAGCTGGCCGCGCACTTCCCGGGCCAGCACCGGTCGCTCGCCCGCCACGATGGCCCGCACCATGCCGCCCTGCCGATGGTCGAAGTTGGACACGTGGACACGGATGGCCAGCGGGCAGGCAAAGGACTCGCTGACGAGGGCTCGCGCGCCGATGGCAGGCCGTGCACCGGCCGGCGAGTCGCCGGGCTGGCCCTGTTGCGCCACCAGCGCGCCGTTGACGTACAGGCGCATGGCGCTGCGCTGCGCCGGCACCGACAGCGCCAGCTTTTGCCCGGCAGGGCAATTGACCTGGAGTGCATAGGTGCCGAATCCGTGCGCGCCGCCGGCATCGTTCCAGGGCGCCGGCGCCTGGAAGAAGCTGCCGGGCATAACCCTGTCGGCGGGGTCCAGGAACTGGCCACGGGCCAAAGCCCACTGGCCCTCCAGGCGTACGCCCTGGGCCGGAATCAGCGGCAGTTCGATGACGCCGCGACGGGCTTGCGGTGCGGCATCGTCCGCAAGCGCGGGCAGTGCGTGCAGCAGAGGCAACACCAGGCCTGCGGCCCGCACCCACCGGCGGATCCGCCGTAGCGAAGCTTGCAGCAGCACGGGCGCAGTCACCGGCCTACCCGATGGCCGAGCGGATCACTTCGAGCATGTGCGCGGTCGACGACTTCTTGGAGACGCCCACGTTGCCGCCGAACTGCTGCCCGAGCTCAACGGCCGACCGGGCGGGCAGCAGCGACGACAGGTAAACCACGGGGACGAAGCGCGTTTCCTCGTCCATGGACAGGGCCAGGGTGACCTCGTCGCCGGTCATGCCCGGCATGTTGATGTCGCAAAGTACCAGGCTGGGCCGCTCGCGCTGGGCCACCTCGACGGCGCGCCCGGGCTGGTTCAGGCCCAGCACCTGGTAATGGATGCCCAGCCGGGCCCGCAGCGCCGTCACCACAGATGCATCGTCGTCGATGACGAGGATTTTCGGCAGGGGCATCTTGACTTCGGATGTTGCGGCCATGGTGACGCGGGTGGGTACGCCTTCGATCATACCCAGACGCAACAAGGCCGCCCGGGGGCGGCCTTGGGTGAAACGGCGCGCCGCAAGGCGCACACGCGCGACGTCAGTCCAGCTTGAGCTTGGCCGAGTCAACCACCTTCTTGTACACGTCGTACTCGGCCTTGATCTGGTCGGCGAACTGCTGGGGCGTGTTGCCCACGACCAGCGAGCCCGTGTCCTCGATGCGCTTGCGCACGGCCGGGTCCTGCAGTGCCTTGAGCACGCCCGCATTGATCTTGTCGACCACTTCCTTGGGCAGGCCCTTGGGGCCGTAGATGCCGTAGAAGGCCATGCGGTTGACCGGCTCGAGGCCCACTTCCTTGAAGGTCGGCACATTGGGCAGCACCGCCAGGCGTTGCGGCGCGGCGACCACGATGGGCACCAGGCGGTTTTCCTTGATGAAGGGCAGCGCCGAGGGCATGTTGTCGAAAATCATCGGGACCTGGCCGGCCACCGTGTCGTTGAGGGCCGGGCCGGCGCCGCGGTAGGGGATGTGCGTGACGAAGGTGCCCGAGAGGTTCTTGTACAGCTCCATCTGAAGGTGGCCGATGCCGCCGGTGCCCGAAGACGAATACGAGTAGCGGCCCGGGGCCTTCTTCAGCTCGGCCACGAAGGTCTTGTAGTCCTTGGCCGGGAAGGTGGGGTGCACCGCGATGATGTTGGGCGTGGCGGCGATGTTCACGATGGGCGTGAAGTCCGTCAGCGGGTTGTACGGGATCTTGGGGTTGATGGCAGGGTTGGCGGCCACGGTGGACACGGTGGCCATGCCCAGCGAGTAGCCGTCGGGCGCGGCGCGGGAGGTTTCCAGCGCCCCGATCACGCCGCCGCCACCGGCCTTGTTTTCAACCACCACGGTCTGCCCGATGGCCTTGCCCAGGGCTTCGGAGATGACGCGGGCCACGATGTCGGTGGTGCCGCCGGGCGCAAACGGCACCTGCAGCTTGACCGGCTTGTTGGGGTAGCCCTGCGCGAAGGCAGAGCCTGCGGTGGCGAGGGCCAGCGCGGCGGTGGACAGGGCAAACCATTGGCGGCGTTTCATTGGGCTTTCTCCTTGATGGACTCAATATCTGGAACAGCGGGCATCCTAGACGCTTAACGTGCGGCGCGGGGTGTGGAATACACATAAGGGCTAACCCGGGGGCTCGGCTATTCTCTGCGGGTGAACTACGCCCAGCTGCTCTTCCCCGATTTCTCTCTCATCCTGTGCGGCTACCTGGTCTGCCGCTACACGGCCCTCAATCGCACCGTCTGGGAGCAGGTTGAAAGCCTGGTCTATTACTTCCTGTTCCCTGTGCTGCTGTTCCAGTCGATCGTGCGCAGCCCGCTGGACCTGGGCGCCACCTCCAGCCTGATCGCGGCGGGTTTGCTGATGGGGGTGGCCGGCATACTGCTGGCGTACAGCCTGCCTTACCTGCCCTTGATCGGCAAGCGCATCGACCGGCGCGAACATGCCGCCAGTGCCCAGGTGGCTTTCCGCTTCAACTCCTTCATCGCCCTCGCGCTGGCTGACCGGCTGGCCGGCGCCCAGGGGCTGCTGCTGATCGCCGTACTGATCGGCGTCTGCGTGCCGCTGTTCAACGTCGGCGCCGTGTGGCCGATGGCACGCCATGCCGATACCGGCTTCATGGGCGCGCTGCTGCGCAACCCGCTGATCATTGGTACAGCCTCGGGCCTGGCTGCCAACCTGCTGGGCTTTTCCATTCCCGCCTGGCTGGAACCCACGGTCACGCGCATAGGCGCTGCCTCGCTGGCGCTGGGCCTGATGGCCGCCGGCGCAGGCATGCAGTTCGGCCAGCTGGCCAGCGCCAAGACCCTGGCCGTGGCGGTGCTGGCCATCCGCCACTTCATCCTTCCGCTGGTGGCGCTGGGGCTGGCGCGTGTTTTGCGTCTTGACAGTGTGCAGACCACGGTGCTTCTGGCGTTTTCCGCCCTGCCCACAGCGTCGAGCTGCTACGTGCTGGCGGCGCGGATGGGCTACAACGGCGCGTATGTGGCAGGTTTGGTCACATTGTCGACATTACTTGGCGTCGTCAGCCTCCCGTTTGCGCTGGGCGTTCTCCGGTAGCGCCGCACAATGTATTTCGATAGTATTAGTCCCGTTTTGGGCAGATGAGGGGTTGAGCTTATGACCGCGGGGTTTAAAAGTTTGATGGCGGTGCTGCTGGCGCAACTTGCGGCCGCACCGGCGATGGCGGCCTACCGCTGCGGCAACACTTTCCAGGACAGGCCCTGCGCCAACAGCGAAAGCCAGGTCGAATTCAGCCCTTCCGGCCGGCGCCTTCCGGGCCCGGCGACAGCCGCCCCGGCACCGGCAGCGGCCGCCGCGCCAAGTTCGGCCGTCTGTACCCGCGTGGGGCAGGACGCCCAGAAGATCGCGTTGAAGAAAGAGGCCGGCGCCACCCAGGACAAGCAGCTTGCTGAACTGCCCAACAACAGCGCCCGCGCGGAAATGGCGGGCATTATTGCTGCGGTCTACGGCCGCAGCGGCAGCGCGGCGGAAATCAAGGTGTCGATCGAAACCGATTGCCGCGCAGGCAACAAACTGGCCAGCAGCCCGCCCCCCGCGCCCGTGGCCGCGCCTCCTGCGCCCGTAACTGCACCGCCAGCGGCGCCAGCACCAGCAGCCGCACCGGTTGCAAAGGCGGCACCCGTGGCAGCGCCTGCCGCCGCGCCTGCCCCGGCTCCGGCTCCCGCTCCGGCTCCCACGCCCGCTCCTGCACAACCGGCTGCGGCCGCCAGCGCTGCACCGGTCAAGACCGCAGCCACGCCGAACCTGGCTTGCCTGAACCTTCGCACGCAGGAAGACCTGCTGAAGATCCAGATGCGCACAGGCGGCAAGGCAGCCGAAATGGAAGCAATGAACGAGCGCCGCCGCAAGCTCGACAAGGCGATCTCCGACGCTAAATGCTGACTCAGGGCTGGGCTGACAGCGCCCAGTCGATGTGTCCGGCCACCAGGGCGCTCGCACCCTCCCGGCGCTGCGCCAGCGCACTCCTTAACTGTGGATCATCCCTCTTGCGAAGCGCATTGCCCATGGCCACGGCCAGGTTGCGTTGCCAGCGCTCGTGGCCGATGCGGCGGATCGGGCTGCCTTCGGTGTGGCGCAGGAATTCCTCCTCGTTCCAGCCAAACAGCTGGGCCAGCTGTGCGCCCTTGAAACCCGCACGCTCATCAAAGTCAGGCAGTGCGCTGCGCTGCGCGAACTTGTTCCAGGGGCAGGCCAGCTGGCAGTCGTCGCAGCCGTAAATGCGGTTGCCCATCAGCGGCCGGAGCTCTTCGGGAATCGGGCCAGCGTGCTCAATGGTCAGGTAGGAAATGCAGCGCCGTGCGTCCAGCCGGTGCGGAGCCACGATGGCCTGCGTGGGACAGATGTCGATGCAGGCGCTGCAGCTGCCGCAATGGTCGCTCACGGGCTCGCTCGCGGGCAGCGCGATATCGACGTAAATCTCGCCCAGGAAGAACATCGAGCCGCCTTCGCGGTTGAGCACCAGG
>CALRME020000235.1:0-5515 GCA_943369045.1 Sphingobacterium thalpophilum | reverse complement strand
GATCACCTGTGCCAGCCAGCGGTTGTTGGCCAGCAGGATGATGGCTTCGTGAATGGCGAAGTTGGCCGCGTAGTACTCGGTGATGCGTTTGGCCTTGGCGTGCCGGTTCAGCTTGTCGTGCAGGATTTCGAGCGCGGCAAGGTCTGCGTCGGTGGCGTGGTTGGCCGCCTCAAAGGCGCAGCGGCCTTCCAGCAACGCGATCACGGGAAAGATTTCGTCCAGGTCCTGCTCGGTCACTTCGCGCACGAAGCAGCCGCGGCGCGGCTCGTGGCGGACCAGGCCTTCGGCGGTGAGCACCTTGAGCGCCTCGCGCAGCGGCGTGCGCGAAATCTCCAGCTCTGCCGCCAGCGCGACCTCATCGAGGAAGGCGCCGGGCAACAACTCCCCCGCGAAGATGCGGTCGCGCAGCCGGGCGGCGACTTCATCGTGCAGTGAGTTGTGGACCAGCCGCATTCCAGTTTCCTTCTCGTAATTTCCTGTAATTACGGTTAATTATGAAGTGGCTGCAGCTCCGCCGCAAGGGAAATCTGCTTGTGGGAAACCCTAGCGCGCGGCCGGGGCGCGGGCCGTCAGAGGCTGCTTCCCGGCCCAGAACCACAGGCCGATGCCAAACAGGACCATGGGCACGCACAGCCACTGCCCCATGCTCATGCCCATCGACAGCAGGCCTAGGTAGGCATCGGGCTCGCGGAAGAATTCGGCGATGAAACGGAACACCCCGTAACCGATCATGAACACGGCCGACACCTGGGCCGGCTTGCGCTCCTTGCGCGCGTACAGCCACAGGATGACGAACAGCAACAGACCCTCGAGCAGGAACTGGTAGACCTGCGAAGGGTGGCGCGGCAACATCGATCCACTGGCAGGAAACACCATGCCCCAGGGCAGCGCCGGGTCGGCAAACCGGCCCCACAGCTCACCGTTGATGAAGTTGCCTACCCGCCCTGCCGCCAGGCCCGTGGGCACACACGGCGCGATGAAGTCCAGCACCTGCCACACCGGCTTGCTGCGCGATCGCGCAAACCAGACCTGCGACGCAATCACGCCCAGCAGTCCGCCATGGAAGCTCATGCCGCCCTGCCAGATGTAGAAGATCTCCAGCGGATGCGCGGCGTAGTAGGAAGGCTTGTAGAACAGGCAGTAGCCGATGCGTCCGCCCAGCACCACGCCCATCACGCCCAGGAACAGGATGTCTTCCACGTCTTTGCGGCTCCAGGCGCCGGCACCGGTCACCGAGGCGAATGGCTCGTGCCCCAGGCGCCGCAGGCCCAGCAGCATGAACAGGCCGAAAGCCGCAAGGTAGGTCAGGCCATACCAGTGAATGGCGAGCGGACCCAGTTTCAGGGCCACGGGATCGATCTGGGGGTACATCAGCATGCGGGCTATTGTGCCTAGGAAGTCATGACAATTGGGTCCGGGCAAAGGCGACGAATCGCTCCAGGGCCGGCCCGCCCGCCCCGGCCCGCCAGGCCAGGCTGGTTTCGCAGCCGGGCACGGCGATCCCCTTGCGGCCTGCGACCTCACGGTAGACGACGCCCTGCCGCTGGAACTGCTGCACGCTGCGCGGCACCCAGGCCACGCCCAGCCCCGCCGACACCAGATTGACGATGGTCTGCATCTGGATGGCTTCCTGCGCCACCTGCGGCGAGCGGCCCGCCGCGTGGTACAGGCCGAACACGGCGTCGTAGAGCGAGGGCACGATGCGGCGCGGGAAGATCACCAGAGGCTCATCGAGCACCTTGCCCAGGGCCGGCTTGCCGGGCGCGGCGAGTCCGTGCTGCTCCGGCAACGCCAGCAGCAAAGGTTCACGCGTGATCAGCAGGTGCTCAAGCGCCGTGGGCGCGAAGCCGGGCGAATGAAGCATGAAGCCGGCATCGATGTCGCCGCGTTCCAGCTGGCGCAGCTGGACGTCACCCGTCGCCTCGATCAGTTCGAATTCCACCTGCGGGTACAAGGCGCGGAAGGCCCGTATCCACTGCGGAAGCAGGGTGAACCCCACGGTCGAGACAAACGCCAGGCGCAGCCGCCCCACCTCACCGGCCGCCGCCGCGCGGGCATGGGCCGGGAGTGCCTGCGCGCGCGCCAGCAATTCGCGCGCTTCGGGCAGCAGCGCGGCACCCGCCGCCGTGAGCTGTACGCTGCGCTTGGTGCGGTCGAACAGCCGCACGCCCAGCAGCCCTTCCAGCTGGGCAACGGCCTGGGTCAGCGGCGGCTGCGTCATGTGCAGGCGGACGGCCGCGCGGCCGAAGTGCAGCTCTTCGGCAACGGCGGTGAACTGGCGCCAGAGGCGCAGTTCTATGGCGGCTTCTTTCATATGCCGTACATATTAATGGACGCCCCAAATGGATTGGAAAGAATGAGTCAATCGGCGCATACTCGGCGCTTTCCGGCCCCGGGCCACCCCACGAAAGAGACCAGAACATGGCCACCAAAATCATCCAGATCAATCCCCGCAGCAAGAACATCACCGAGGGCAAGTCGCGCGCACCCAACCGCTCCATGTACTACGCCATGGGCTACGAGGAAGGCGACTTCAAGAAGCCCATGGTGGGCGTGGCAAACGGCCACAGCACCATCACGCCCTGCAACAGCGGCCTGCAGAAGCTGGCTGACGCGGCGATTGCCGGCATCGAGGAAGCCGGCGGCAATGCCCAGGTGTTCGGCACGCCCACGATCTCCGACGGCATGGCCATGGGCACCGAGGGCATGAAGTACTCGCTGGTCAGCCGCGAGGTCATCTCCGACTGCATCGAGACCTGCGTGCAGGGCCAGTGGATGGACGGCGTGCTGGTGGTCGGGGGCTGCGACAAAAACATGCCCGGCGGCCTGATGGGCATGCTGCGCGCCAACGTACCCGCCATCTATGTGTACGGGGGCACCATCCTGCCGGGGCGCTACCAGGGCAAGGACCTGAACATCGTCAGCGTGTTCGAAGCCGTGGGCCAGAACGCCGCCGGCAACCTCAGCGACGAAGACCTGCGCCAGATCGAGATGCGCGCCATCCCCGGCACCGGCTCCTGCGGCGGCATGTACACCGCCAACACCATGTCCTCGGCGTTCGAGGCGCTGGGCATCTCCCTGCCCTACTCGTCCACCATGGCCAACCCGCACGACGAGAAAGAGAATTCGGCGAAGGAATCGGCCAAGGTGCTGATCGAGGCCATCAAGAAGGACATCAAGCCCCGCGACATCGTGACCAAGAAGGCCATCGAGAACGCGGTGGCCGTGATCATGGCGACCGGCGGCTCCACCAACGCCGTGCTGCACTTCCTGGCGATCGCCCACACGGCGGGCGTGGAATGGACCATCGACGACTTCGAGCGCATCCGCCAGCGCACGCCGGTGATCTGCGACCTGAAGCCCTCGGGCAAATACCTGGCCGTGGACCTGCACAAAGCCGGCGGCATTCCCCAGGTCATGAAAGTGCTGCTCAAGGCCGGCCTGTTGCACGGCGACTGCATCACCATCACCGGCCAGACGATTGAAGAAGTGCTCAGGGACGTTCCCGACACGCCGCGCGCCGACCAGGACGTGATCCGCGGCATCGACAAGCCCATGTACGAACAGGGCCACCTGGCCATCCTCAAGGGCAACCTGTCGCCCGAAGGCGCCGTGGCCAAGATCACCGGCCTGAAGAACCCGGTCATCACGGGCCCGGCCCGCGTGTTCGACGACGAGCAGTCGGCACTGGCCGCCATCCTGGCCGGCAAGATCGTGGCCGGCGACGTGATGGTGCTGCGCTACCTGGGCCCCAAGGGCGGCCCCGGCATGCCCGAAATGCTGGCGCCCACCGGGGCGCTGATCGGCGCGGGCCTGGGCGAAAGCGTGGGCCTGATCACCGACGGGCGCTTCTCCGGCGGCACCTGGGGCATGGTGGTCGGCCACGTGGCGCCCGAAGCGGCGGCCGGGGGCACGATTGCCTTCGTCAACGAAGGTGACTCCATCACCATCGATGCGCACAAGCTGGTGCTGGAACTGAATGTGCCGGAAGCGGAGATCGCCAAACGCCGCGCCGCGTGGACGGCGCCGGCGCCACGCTACACACGGGGTGTGCAGGCCAAGTTCGCGTTCAATGCCTCAAGCGCCAGCAAGGGCGCTGTGCTCGACGACTATTGAAAAGCTGGAGTAAAGACCGTGAAGCCTATTTGCGCTTCTTGACCTGGATGCCCATGGCTTCGCGGTTCTTGTCGATGCGGGCCTGCTTGCGGGCGTTTTCCTTCTCCACAGCCTTCTTCTTGGTGTAGCCGGAAGCGTCTGCCCACGCCCACCAGGCCACGGCCATGCCAAAAGGCGCAAACACGGCCCACCAGGGGAGCGCTGCCGTGGGGCCGATTTCCAGGAACTTAAGCGCCAACAGGGCAACGCCGACAAGCAGAAACAACATGTGGAAAACTCCTCTGGGCCATGCCCGTAAAGCCCCTGGGATCGGGACCGGGTCAACGGCGGTCACTACAATGACGTTGAATAACTGTAACCCAAACCCACGAGGACAAAGAAGATGAAACGAGCCCTGTTTGCGCTGATGGCCGCTGCTACCCTTGCCGGCCCCGTGCTGGCCGACCAGGCACTGGCCACCGCCAAGAACTGCATGGCCTGCCACGCTGTCGACAAGAAGCTGGTGGGCCCTGCGTACAAGGAGGTCGCCGCCAAGTACGCCGGCAAGGCCGGTGCTGCCGATATGCTGGCCGCGAAGATCATCAAGGGCGGCTCCGGCGTCTGGGGCCCCGTGCCCATGCCTGCCAACGCGCAGGTCAATGAGGCTGAAGCCAAGAAGCTCGCCGCCTGGGTACTGACGCTGAAGTAATCCGGGCGCAGCCCGGCCAGGGAAAAAGCCCGCTTGAAGCGGGCTTTGTTTTGTCTGCTTAAAGTTTCTCGGCCAGTTGCTCCAGGATCGCCGGATTCTCCAGCGTGGAAGTGTCCTGCGTGATGGCCTCGCCCTTGGCGATGGAACGCAGCAGGCGGCGCATGATCTTGCCGCTGCGCGTCTTGGGCAGGTTATCGCCGAAGCGGATGTCCTTGGGCTTCGCGATGGGGCCGATCTCCTTGGCTACCCAGTTGCGCAGCACTGTGGCGATCTGCTTGGCCTCCTCGCCGGTCGGGCGCGAACGCTTGAGCACAACGAAGGCGCAAACCGCCTCGCCCGTCAGGTCGTCGGGCCGGCCCACCACCGCGGCTTCGGCCACCAGCTCGGTCATCGACACCAGCGCCGACTCGATTTCCATGGTGCCCAGGCGGTGGCCCGAGACATTGAGCACGTCATCGATGCGGCCGGTGATGCGGAAGTAGGCGCGGTCGGCGCTGCGCACGGCGCCGTCACCGGCCAGGTAGTAGGTGCCGCCCATTTCCGGCGGGAAGTAGCTCTTCTTGAAGCGCTCCGGGTCGTTCCAGATGGTGCGGATCATCGAGGGCCAGGGGCGCTTGACCACCAGCATGCCGCCCGAACCGTTGGGCACGTCGGCGCCCACCTCGTCGACGATGGCGGCCATGATGCCCGGCAGCGGCAGCGTGCAGGAGC
>CALRME020000234.1:0-5541 GCA_943369045.1 Sphingobacterium thalpophilum | reverse complement strand
AGTTCGATGTAGCGCCCGGCCGCTACCGCGCGACCCTGGGTTCGCGCCCTGCGGCGCAGGCCGTGCAGGAGGCGGCGCATCTGTTGCGCGCGGCAAAGCGGCCGCTGGTTGTGGCCGGTGGCGGCGTGGTGGCCAGCGGTGCGCAGGAGGCGATCCGCAGCCTGGCGAAGTTGCTGAATGCGCCGGCGGTGCCTACGCAGATGGCGCTGGGCGTGGTTCCGACCACCAGCGCCCAGTTCATCGGCCACGGTGGTCTGATCGCGGGCGACGCCGTCAAGCAGGCTTTTGAGCAGGCCGACGTGATTGTCTCCGTCGGTTGCCGCTGGTCTTCCTGGATGTGGGACGAGCGCGGGCCTTTTGCGCGGCGCCACCACCGCGTGATCAACATCAACACCGACCCTTCGACCCTCGGCCAGCCGGCCCTGCACGAAGTGGCCATGGTGGCCGACGCCGGGCTGGCGCTGGCCGACCTGCTGGAGGCCCTTGGCGATTCACCCGTGCTGCAGGTGGAAGAAGGCTGGCTGGCGCGCATTCGCGCCGTCCGCGCGCGCTATGACGCGAAGCTGGCCATCATGGCCGGCGACACCGAGGAAACCATGCACCCGGCGGCGCTGGCCAGGGCGGTGGCCGATGCATTGCCCAGGGACGCCCTGGCCGTGTACGACGGCGGCCACACCACCTTCTGGAGCAACGACCTGACGCCCGCGCACGATGTCCGCACGCGCTTTCACGAACCCGGCATGAGCCACCTGGGTTTTGGCCTGCCGTACGCGCTGTCGCTCAAGCTGCAGCAGCCGGGCAGGGCGGTGGTCAACATCACCGGCGATGGCTCGTTCGGCTTCACCGTCAATGAACTGGACACCGCGCGGCGCCATCGCCTGCCGGTGATCAACATCATCCACAACAACGCGGCCTGGGGCATCATCCGCGCCGGCCAGCGCATGGCGCTGGACTTCGAGCTGGGCACCAGCCTGGAAGACTGCGACTACGCGGCCATTGCCCGCGGCTTCGGCTGCCACGGCGAGGTGGTGACCCGCGCGGGCGACGTGGCCGCCGCGCTGGAACGCGCCATCGCTTCGGGCCTGCCTGCAGTGCTCGACTGCCGGACCAAATTCCTGCCGCACCCGGCCATGCCCATGTTCGGCAGCATGAACCGCTTTGGCTTCGACGCGCTCACACGCGGCGCACCACATCATTCCAAGGAGAAAACAATGAACGACATCCGCATGCTGATCGGCGGCGAGCGCACCCAGGCCGCCAGCGGCAAGACTTTCGAGCGCCGCAATCCCATGGACGGCAGCGTCGCCACGCGGGCGCCTGCGGCCAATGCGCAGGACGCGGTCACGGCGGTGGAAGCCGCTGCCAAAGCGTTCCCGGCCTGGTCGGCCCTGGGCCCGGGTGCGCGCCGCGCGCTCCTGCTCAAGGCGGCTGAAGCGCTGGAGGCCAAAACGCCGCAGTTCGTTTCCATCATGGCCATGGAGACCGGCGCCGGCGGCCCTTGGGCCGGCTTCAACGTGCACCTTGCGGCCGGCATGTTGCAGGAGGCTGCATCGATCACGACGCAGATCAGCGGCGAGGTCATTCCCTCCGACGTGCCGGGCAGCCTGGCCATGGGCCTGCGCGTGCCCGCCGGGGTGGTGCTGGGCATTGCGCCCTGGAACGCGCCGGTGATCCTGGGCGTGCGCGCGATTGCTACGCCATTGGCCTGCGGCAACACGGTGGTGCTCAAGGGCTCGGAGCTGTGCCCCGCCACCCACGGCCTGATCATCGAAGCCTTGCAGGAAGCCGGCCTGCCGCCTGGCGTGGTGAATTTCGTGACCAATGCGCCGGCCGACGCTGCCGAAGTGGTGGAGGCGATGGTCGCGCACCCCGCGGTCAAGCGCGTCAACTTCACCGGATCCACCAAGGTCGGCCGCATCATCGCCATGACCTGCGCCAAGTACCTCAAGCCGGTGGTGCTGGAACTCGGCGGCAAGGCGCCCATGGTGGTGCTGGACGACGCCGACCTCGAGGCGGCCGTCAACGGCGCGATCTTCGGCTCGTTCGCCAACTCGGGCCAGATCTGCATGTCCACCGAACGCCTGATCGTCGACAGCAAGGTGGCCGACACCTTCGTCGCCAAGCTGGCGGCCCGCGCCGTCGGCCTGCCGCTGGGCGACCCGCGCAAGGGCCCGGTGGTGTTGGGCTCAGTGGTGGACATGGCCACGGTGGAGCGCTGCAACGCGTTGATCGACGACGCGCTGGCCAAGGGCGCCAAACTGGTGTGCGGTGGCAAGGCGGAGAACACGTTGATGGCGGCCACCATCCTGGACCACGTCACCAGCGACATGAAGATCTACCACGACGAAAGCTTCGGCCCGGTCAAGCCGGTGGTGCGCGTCAATGGCGTGGAAGAGGCAGTGGCCTGCGCCAATGACAACCCCTACGGCCTGTCGGCTGCCGTGTTTGGCCGGGACGTTGCGCGCGCCTTCCAGGTGGCGCGCCGCATCGAGTCGGGTATCTGCCACGTCAACGGACCCACGGTGCACGACGAGGCGCAGATGCCCTTTGGCGGCGTCAAGGACTCGGGCCACGGCCGCTTTGGTGGCAAGGCCGGCATCGAGGCCTTCACCGAACTGCGCTGGATGACCTTGCAGACCACGCCCAGGCAGTATCCTTTCTGACTTTTTCCAGGGAACTCACGCCATGTCGCTCACGTCACTCACGTTGACCCAGGCCCAGCAGATCATCACCGCGGCCCTTGCCAAATCGAAGGAATCGGGATTCAAGCCCATGGGCATCGCGGTGCTGGACGACTCGGGCAACCTCAAGGCCTTTGCCCGCGAAGACGGCGCCAGCATGTTCCGCTTTGACGTTGCCCAGGCCAAGGCCTGGGGCGCAGTCGGCATGGGTGCTTCCAGCCGGGTGCTGGGCGAGCGGGCCCAGGGCAACCCGAACTTCTTTGTCTCGCTCGCGGCCACCTCCGGCGGCAAGTTCCTGCCGCAGACCGGCGCGGTGCTGATCAAGGATGCGAGCGGCAAGGTGTTGGGCGCCGTCGGTGCCAGCGGCGGCACGGGCGATGAGGACGAGCTCATCTGCATGGCCGGCGTCGTGGCTGCCGGGCTGGTCAGCGGCTGAACTGCTGCTAGAGAGGCAACTGCGCGTTGCCGTCGCGCCGGTTGACGGCGTGGAAGACGCCGCGCAGCCACTGGTTGGCGGCGTCGTGCTGCATGCGGCGGTGCCAGAACTGCTGCACCTCGATCACCGGCGGCTTGATCGGCAGGGCAATGTGCCGCAGCTTGATGTGCCGCCCCACGGCGGTGGCGATGTCATCGGGCACGGTGGCAACCAGGTCGCTGCCCGGCAGGATGGCCAGCAGGCTCATGAAGTGCGACAGCTCCAGCATCACGCGGCGGCGATGGCCTTTTTCTTCCAGCATGCTGTCAAAGGCGTGCTCGCGTCCCTCGGGCCGTACCACCACGTGCGGCGCCGCGAGGAACTGCTTGAGCGTCATGCGCTCTGGCACCTGCCTGTTGCCCGCTGATGCAATGCACGAATAGGACGTGCGAAACAGCGCCTGCTGGAAGAACCCGGCCTTCTGCAGGTCAGGGAAAAACCCCACGGCCAGTTCCGCCGCGCCGGATTCAAGCGCTTGCGCCGCCGCCTGGCGCGGCATCGAGACGGCCTGCAGCCGCACGCTCGGCGCCTCCTGGCGCAGCCGCGCCAGCACACCGGGAATGAAGGCGATCTCGCCGATGTCGGGCGTGACGATGGTGAAAGTGCGCTCTGCGAGCGCCGGGTCGAAAGCGGCGGGCTGCAGGATCTCTGTGGTGATGGCTTCCACCACCCGGTGCACGGCGGGCGCCAGCTCCAGCGCCCGCGGCGTCGGCTTCATGGCCGAGCCGGCCCGCACGAACAGGGCGTCGCCAAAGACGGTGCGCAGCCGCGCCAGGGCAGCGCTGGTGGCGGGCTGGCTCAGGCCGACAGCCTCGGCGGTGCGGATCACGCTGCGCAGCCGGGCCATGGCGTCAAAGATCACCAGCAGGTTCAGGTCGACGCTTCGAATATCCATGCTGTGGATTTTAGCTATCCATAACATCCTCTAGACAGATTCCGCCGGCCTTCCTACGATGGCGGACAAGTACAGGAGACAGGCCCGCCTCGACGGGCCGCCAGCGCATGACAGCGACACTCAAATGCCGGTGCGGAATCGACGCCCATGCCCACATGGTGCCGCACGACTTCCCGCGCTACCTGGGCGCCGCCGCGCCCGCTGACTGGCCTTCGATGGCGCCGGCGCAGGCCTGCCACCGCAGCGTGATGATCGCCGGCAAGAACTACCGCACGGTCTCCGACAAGTGCTGGGACACAGCCGGGCGAATTGCCGATCTGCCTGAAATGGGCCTGGACCTGCAGGCGATCTCCCCCATGCCGGAACTGCTGTCCTACTGGATGGACGCCACCGATGCCCAGCCGCTCCTGCGTTACCTCAACGAGCAGATCGCGGCCATGGTGGCCGAGTCCGGCGGACATCTCATCGGGCTGGGCGCGGTGCCGCTGCAGGACGTGGACATGGCGATCCGCGAGCTGGAGTACTGCGTGCGCACGCTGGGCTTTGCCGGCGTCGAGGTCGGCAGCAACATTAACGGCCGGCCCATAGGCGCGCCGGAGTTCGACCCATTCCTTGAGGCCTGCGAATCGCTGGGCGCGGCCGTCTTTGTGCATGCCATCCGGCCCGCAGGCATGGAGCGGCTGATCGGCCCGCCGCCGCTGCAGCAGGTGCTGGGCTACCCCGGCGATGTGGGCCTGGCGGCCGCCTCGGTGCTCACCACAAACCTGATGCAACGCCGGCCCGGCCTGCGCATCGCCTTCAGCCACGGTGGCGGCACGCTGGGCCTGCTGCTGCCGCGCCTGCAGCAGGGCTGGGGCGTGTTCCCGGCGCTCAAGGAAGGCATCACCGCCTCGCCGCGCGAGCAGGCGTGCAAGCTGTTCTTCGACACCCTGGTGTTCGATGCGCCTACCCTGCGGCACCTGGCGGGCCAATTCGGCGAGACGCAGTTGCTCATTGGCACCGACTACCCCTTCAACTTCCATGACCGCCGCCCGGTGGAAAGCATTGACGCGGCCGGCTTCGACGAAGCCACGCGCGAGCTGCTGCTGCAGGGCAATGCGCGCAGATTCCTGGGCCTGGCCCTGACGGAGAACCCATGAACCAACGCCTGTTGTCCGGCCTTCGCAGCGTGGAGATCGGCCTGGCCGATGTGCCCGCCGCCGAAGCCTTTTTCACCGAAACCTGGAACCTGTCGGTGGCCGGGCGCGAAGGTGGCGTGGTCTACCTGCGCGGCACCGGCGCCGATCACCACCTGCTGGCGCTGCATCCTCGTGAAAGTTCGCAGCTGCTGTCGGTCACGCTGCGGGCGACCAGCGTCGCAGCGCTCGACACCTTGGCCCGCAACGCGCAGGAGAACGGCGGCACGGTGCTTCACGCGCGTAGCCCGGTTACCGAACCCGGCGGCGGCGAGGCGGTGACCGTGGTCGACCCGCAGGGCCGGGTGCTGCGCT
>CALRME020000233.1:0-5548 GCA_943369045.1 Sphingobacterium thalpophilum | reverse complement strand
CCGTTCTTCCACCAGGCAATCTTTTCGCGGCCGGGCGAGACAGTGGGCGTGCTCAACGTTGGGGGCATGGCCAACCTGACACTGCTGCGTCCAGGCAGCGACATGCTGGGCTTTGATTGCGGCCCGGGCAACTCCCTGATGGACAGCTGGTGCCACCAGCACACGGGCAAGGATTACGACGAGAGCGGTGTCTGGGCGGCGAGCGGCAAGGTGCTGCCAGCCCTGCTCGACGCGCTGATGAGCGAACCCTATTTCAGCGAGATGCCCCCCAAGAGCACGGGGCGAGACCTCTTCAACCGGCCCTGGTTGGACGGGCACCTGAAGCGTTTTGCGGATGCTTCCACCGCGGATGTGCAGGCCACGCTGACGGAACTGACCGCGGCGGCCTGCAGCGCCGACGCGCTGCGGCACGAACCCGGCCTGCGCCACCTCATCGTCTGCGGTGGCGGCGCACTTAACACCCAGCTGATGCTTCGCCTTCAGGCTTTACTGCCCAACGCCGCGGTCCGGTCGAGCGCCGACTACGGCCTGCCACCCGGCCAGGTCGAAGCGATGGCTTTCGCCTGGCTGGCGCGCAAGACCGTGCGGCGTGAAAAGCTGGCGCTCCAAAGCACAACGGGCGCCCGAGGCGCCCGCTTGCTGGGTGCGGTCTATCCCGCTTGAAGCCGGTCAGGTCGAGAAGCTCGAGCCGCAGCCGCAGGTGCTGGTGGCGTTGGGGTTCTTGATCACGAACTGGGCGCCTTGAAGGTCTTCCTTGTAGTCGATCTCGGCGCCGACCAGGTACTGGTAGCTCATCGCGTCGATGAGCAGTGAGACGCCGTTCTTGGTCATCACCGTGTCGTCTTCGTTGGTGATTTCGTCGAAGGTAAAGCCGTACTGGAAACCCGAGCAGCCGCCGCCCTGCACGAACACGCGCAGCTTGAGCTCGGCATTGCCTTCTTCAGCGATCAGGTCGGCCACCTTGGCCGCCGCACTGTCGGTGAAGACGAGGGGGACGGGCATTTCGGTCTGGACGTTTTCGGCTACAGCGCTCATGGGGACTCCGGGGAAATAACTCGGGAGTTCAAATAGTACAGTGTTTCGCTGGGGAATTCAGGCTAGAAGTTATTTGCCGCCAGCTTCAGTAAGGGCTTTTCGTCCGTGCCCTGCATGGGCCGCAACTGGCCTGCGATCACCGCACCCTGGTGCATTTCGAGTGCTTTGTAGTACACATCGCCCTGGATATTGGCCTTTGGCTGCAGTTCCAGCAGTTCGCGGGCGTTGACCGGGCCGCGCACCGTGCCGTTGATGATGACATGGTCGGCGTGGATTTCGCCTTCGACCACCGCCGATTCGGAGATCACCAGGATGCTGGGTTGCTCGTCATTGGTGCGGATGTCGCCAAACACCTCGCCGTCGATGCGCAGGCCTTCGGTGAACTTGAGGTTGCCCTCAATCCTGCTGCCTTGCGCGATCAGGCTCTTGATCGGCGGTTGTGCCTTCTTGCCAAACATGGGAACTCCTCAACGTTGGTGTCTTAAAGCTTGACGCTCTGCACGGCACGGGTGGCCGTGCCTTCCACCACCCTGGCGGAAACGTTTTTTACCACGGCTTGGGGCGGCAAGTCGACCATTCCCTCGATGCGGCGGTACTGGCGGAACTGCAAGGGCTGCGCCCCGCCGGGCAGGTCCATGGCCCATGGCTTGCCGTTTTGCAGGCCGGTAATGCTGAGTTCGAGTTTGCCCTTGAATTCGGGCGCGTTCTTGCCCGGCTGCATTACCAGCACCTGCCACTTCAGCTGTCCGCCGGACACCACTTCGGCCTGCAAGCCGCGAATCGCGATGCCTTCAGCGGCTGCGGGAATGAGCTTTTCGAAGAAGCCGAGGTCGTCGCGCAGCGCGCGGTTCTCGGCTTCCAGTGCCTTGACCTGGGCAGCCAGCCGGTCCTGCGCGGACTTCTCGGCGATCATCAGGCTGCCCGAGGTGTTGATGACGGACTGGGCACGGTCGCGTTCCTCGCGCAGCTTGGCGGCATCGGCGCGCAGGCGCAGCAGCTCTTCCTTGGCGCCGCTGTCCAGCCCCGCAATGTCCTTGCCGAACTCGAAGGTCCACAGCGAGATGGCGGCGCAAAAGCCCAGCACGATGGCCATGAGCGCCCAGCGGAACGGCCAGGGCATGGCGCTGCGCACGGCCATGCGCGGAGCGCTGATGGTCAGGCGTCGGCGAAGGAGGCGGAATCTCATGAGGGGGTGATTGTGGCCCCAGACAACAAAGCCGCACCAAGCGAACTTGTGCGGCTTTGTTTCCGGTGCAGGAGCGGTTTAGCGCTTGCTGAACTGCTTGCGGCGGCGTGCGGAGTGCAGGCCGACCTTCTTGCGCTCGACTTCGCGCGCGTCACGCGTCACGAAACCGGCTTGCGACAGCGCGGGCTTGAGGGCCGCGTCATAGTCGATCAGCGCACGGGTAATGCCGTGGCGCGCCGCGCCGGCCTGGCCGGACTCGCCGCCGCCGTGCACGTTGATCTTGATGTCGAAGGTTTCGACATGGTTCGTCAGGAACAGGGGTTGCTTGACGATCATGATGGACGTTTCGCGGCCGAAGTAGGCCTGGATGTCCTTGTCATTGACCGTGATCTTGCCCGTGCCCTTTTTCATGAACACGCGGGCGACGCTGCTCTTGCGCCGGCCGGTGCCGTTGTTCCAATCACCGATCATTTAGCGGCCTCCCGTTGGGCGTTGGCGGAAATGCCAGCGATTTCAAGCACTTTGGGCTGTTGGGCGGTATGCGGGTGCTCAGCGCCACCGTAGACCTTGAGTTTCTTGATCATCGCGTATCCGAGCGGGCCCTTGGGCAGCATGCCCTTGACAGCCTTCTCCAGCGCGCGGCCGGGGTGCTTGGATTGCATGTCGCGGAAGTTGGTCGAGCTGATGCCGCCGGGATAGCCCGAGTGGCGGTAGTAGACCTTGTCCAGCGACTTGGCGCCGGTGACGCGCAGCTGGGCTGCGTTGATGATGACGATGAAGTCACCGGTATCGACGTGAGGCGTGTAAATGGCCTTGTGTTTGCCGCGCAAACGGAGAGCAACTTCGCTGGCTACTCGTCCGAGGACCTTGTCGGTCGCGTCAATCACAAACCACTCGTGCACCACGTCAGCGGGTTTTGCGCTGAACGTTTTCATGAGTCTCTTTCGAGTAAAGGTTTGGCGGGCCCTTTTCCACGGTCGGCGTTCCTCTGGCGGGAATCTCTTAGGTGGGGTCGCATTTTCCTGGAAAACGTAGTGCCGTTTTCCCTTTGAATGCTCTTCGTCGCGGGGCCACAAATCGCTGCGAAGCCCAAGATTATACGAAGAATCAAGGACTTAGCGCAAGTGGCTGCGATTCAACCCGGCCCTGAGGAGTTACCATCAGCGGATGTTCAGTTACCGCCACGCCTTCCACGCCGGCAACCATGCCGATGTGCTCAAGCACACGGTATTGATCGCCATCCTCAAGCACATGACGCAAAAGGATGCCGCGCTGACAGTGATCGACACCCATGCCGGCGCCGGCCTGTACCGGCTGGACGGCGACTACGCCGGCACTTCCGGGGAGTCAGTCTATGGGGTCGTAAAGCTTTTTGCTGATCTCAAGCCCGCAGCCCCGGCGCAGACCGCCACCCCCGAAATCGCACCCGTCCTGCAGGACTACCTGGACCTGGTATCGGGTTTCAACCCCAAAGGCGGGCTCAAGATCTATCCGGGCTCGCCCTTCGTGGCCCAGAGCCTGTTGCGTGAGGAAGCCCGCGACAAGCTCAAGCTGTTCGAACTGCACCCCACCGACGTCAAGGCGCTGGCGGGCAATATCGCCCAGCTCAATGCCGGGCGACAGGTTGCTGTGGCGCGTGAAGACGGCTTTGAGGGATTGAAAGCTTTCCTGCCGCCCCCGGCGCGCCGGGCCCTGGTCCTGATTGACCCAAGCTACGAGATCAAGAGCGACTACCCGAAAGTCAGCGCCTGCATACAGGACTCGCTCAAACGCTTCGCAACGGGTACTTATGTGGTCTGGTACCCGGTCATCCCCCGGCCGGAAGCGCATGAGTTGCCCCGCCGGCTCAAGACGCTGGCAACCCAGGCCGGCAAATCCTGGCTGCATGCCACCCTGGCCATCGGGCAGGATGAACAGCGCAATGTCCCAGGCGAACAGAACGCACGCCAGGGCCTGACAGCGAGCGGGATATTTGTCATCAACCCGCCGCACACCCTCAAGGCGGCGCTGCAGCCGGCATTGGTTCAGATGCTGGCTGTCCTGGGCCGCGGCAAGGGCAAGGGCCAGACACTGGATTCGGGTGGCTGAACGGCACGCCCTTCAGGGCCGGCCCAACATCAGCGTCCAGTAGGTCTCCCAGGCCGTACCCGGCCGGTGCACGCAGCTCACACCAACGTGGACATACGCGGAGTTCATGAGATTGTGGCAATGGCTCGGGCTGGCCAGCCAGCCGTCCATCACTGCGTCGATCGACCTGTCGCCTGCAGCGAGGTTTTCGCCAATGGCATGCCAGTGATAACCAGCCGCAGTGGCGCGGTCGCCCACCCGCCGGCCTTCCGGGCTGGCATGGGCAAAGTAATCGCGCCGGGCCATGTCTTGCGAATGCAAGGCGGCGGCTTCGAACAGCGTGTTGTCCGCGCGCAGCGCCCTTGCCGCCTCCACGCGCTGTCCTCCGCAGGTCTGCGCCAGCGCACGGACCGCGTTGACACGCTGGATGACCGTTGCACGGAAGTGCGGCAGGCCGCAGGTCCCGTCGTCGGCCACAGCCAGACTGGCGGCGGCGATTGCCGCAGCCACGCAGGCCGTCTTGAAAAGGAATTGCCCCACATCCGCCAGTCTATGGCGACCCGCGGCCTTGTGGGGTAATGGAGGTCAGAAACGCTTGCGGATGCCGAAACCGTAGCTGGTGCCGCTGGTGAAGGATGTGATGCTGTCGCGCATCAGCATGGCGTAGACATCGGTGGACTTGGAAAAGTTGTAGTCGTAGCCGATGGTCGTGGTTCGGCGCGTGTTGCCCGGCGTCACGCGGGTGCGAGCGGTGCCTGCCAGCAGCTTGCCGGCGCCCAGGGGAATCGAGGCACCCAGCGAGAGGGTCTTGCCTTGCGCGACCAGCTTGTCGGACTTGGCCTTGCCATAGGTGGCGAATGCCTTGACGGCCGTGAAGTCGTAAGACGCGCCCAGCATCCAGTCCGTCTTGCGGTCGGTCGTGGCGAAAGGCGCAGGCGCGATCGGGTTGCTGATCTGGTCTTTCTCGTAGAACGCCGTCGCCGCGAACGGGCCGTTGAAGTACAGGGCGTTGATGCCGATGTTCTTCGGGCCGCTGGAGCCTGCCACTTCGCCGAACTGGTAGTGCACATTGGCCGACAGCCCGCTGAAGTTCGGCGTGCTGTAGATGATTTCATTGGCCCAGCCGGTGTCCGAGGGCGTAGTCGCCGTCCAGCCGGTGCCGTTGAACAGGCCGACGTTGGCATGCAGGACCAGCGGCGAGAAGGTGAACGAATCGCCAAAGGGATTGAAGATCACGGTCGGCAGGAAGTTGGGTGCCAG
>CALRME020000232.1:0-5556 GCA_943369045.1 Sphingobacterium thalpophilum | reverse complement strand
TTGTCGCCCACATGCTGCAGCATGGCGCGCAGGTCCTTGAAGTCCAGCAGCAGCATGCCGTTGTCGTCGGCAATCTTGAACACCAGGTTGAGCACGCCGGCCTGGGTTTCATTGACGTTGAGCATGCGGCCCAGCAGCAGGGGGCCCATGTCGGAGACGGTGGCGCGCACCGGGTGGCCCTGTTCGCCGAACACGTCCCACAGCGTGGCCGGGCAGGCGCGCGATTGCGGCGCCTCGAGCTTGCGTTCCTTGAGCACCGCCGCCAGCTTGTCGCCAATTTTCCCGGCCTGGCTGATGCCGGTGAGGTCGCCCTTGACGTCGGCCATGAACACCGGCACGCCGATATTGGAGAAGTTCTCGGCCATGGTTTGCAGCGTCACGGTCTTGCCCGTGCCGGTGGCGCCGGTGATCAAGCCGTGGCGGTTGGCCAGGCCGGGTAGCAGAAAGCATTCGGTATCGGCATTCTTCGCAATCAGCATCGGCTCGGCCATGGCGCAACTCCGCAGTGAGTAAAAAGTAAAATCAGCTTCAGCATCATTAAATCAGTACAGAAGGGTTCTCCGTGGCCGGTCACAGTAAATGGGCGAACATCCAGCACCGCAAGGGCCGCCAGGATGAGAAGCGAGGCAAGATCTGGACCCGCGTCATCCGTGAAATCATGGTGGCGGCCCGCCTGGGCGGCGGCGACCTGGCGATCAACCCCCGGCTGCGGCTGGCGGTGGAAAAGGCCAAGGCGGCCAACCTGCCGATCGACACCGTCAAGCGCAACATCGACAAGGCCACCGGCAACCTCGAAGGCGCGCACTACGAGGAAATCCGCTACGAGGGCTACGGCATAGGCGGCGCGGCCATCATCGTGGACACCATGACCGACAACAAGGTGCGCACGGTGGCGGACGTGCGCCACGCCTTCAGCAAGTACGGCGGCAGCATGGGCACGGCCGGCTCCGTGGCCTTTCAGTTCAAGCACTGCGGCCAGATGATTTTTGCCCCCGGCACCGACGAAGACAAGCTGATGGAAGTGGCGCTGGACGCCGGTGCCGAGGACGTGATCACCCATGATGACGGCGCCATCGAGGTGCTGACCGCCTATACCGACTTTGAATCCGTGAAGAACAAGCTGGAAGCCGCGGGCCTCAAGCCCGAAGTGGCCGAAGTGACCATGCGGCCCGAAAACACCATTCCCCTGACCGGCGAAGACGCCGCAAAAATGCAAAAACTGCTGGACATCATTGAAGACCTGGACGACGTGCAGGAAGTCTTTCACAACGCGGAAATCTCGGAATGAAAGTCCTCGTCATTGGCGGCGGCGGCCGTGAACATGCCCTGGCCTGGAAGCTGGCCCAGTCGCCCAAGGTGCAGGCTGTGTATGTGGCGCCGGGCAACGGCGGCACGGTGCTCGACAGCCGGCTGGAAAACATTGCGATCACCGACGTGAAGGCGCTGCGTGAATGGGCGCAGGCCGAGAAGATCGCGCTGACGGTGGTTGGCCCCGAGGCGCCGCTGGCGGCCGGTGTGGTCGATGAGTTCCGCGCCCACGGCCTTCGCGTGTTCGGCCCGACCAAGGCGGCAGCCCAGCTGGAAAGCTCCAAGGCTTTTTCCAAGGCCTTCATGAAGCGCCACGCCATCCCCACGGCGGAATACGAAACCTTCACCGATGCCGCGCTTGCTCACGCTTATGTGGACCAGAAGGGCGCGCCGATTGTGGTCAAGGCCGATGGCCTGGCGGCAGGCAAGGGCGTTGTGGTGGCCATGACGGCGGCCGAGGCGCACGAGGCGATTGACTTCATGCTGCTGGATAACAAGTTGGGCGTCACGCACAACGAGGGTGGCGCACGCGTCGTCATCGAGGAATTCCTGGCCGGCGAAGAAGCCAGCTTCATCGTGCTGTGCGACGGCAAAAACGTCACCGCGCTGGCCACCAGCCAGGACCACAAGCGCCTGCTCGATGGCGACCAGGGCCCCAACACCGGCGGCATGGGCGCGTATTCGCCCGCGCCCGTGGTCACGCCCGAGGTGCATGCCCGCGCCATGCGCGAGATCATCCTGCCCACCATCAAGGGCATGGAAAAGGACGGTATTCCCTACACCGGCTTCCTCTACGCCGGCCTGATGATCGACCCGCAGGGCCAGGTCAAAACGCTGGAATTCAATTGCCGCATGGGCGACCCGGAAACCCAGCCCATCATGATGCGGCTCAAGAGCGACCTGTTCGATGTGATGCTGGCCGCCACCTCGGGGGCGCTCGACACGATTGACCTGGACTGGGACCGCCGCCCCGCGCTGGGTGTGGTCATGGCCGCGCACGGCTACCCCATGAACCCGCGCAAGGGCGACGCCATCACCGGCCTGCCGAAAGATGCCGAAGACGCCGTGGTGTTCCATGCCGGCACGGCGGCGAAGGACGGCGGCACGGTGACCACGGGCGGCCGCGTGCTGTGCGTCACCGCCCTGGGCGACACGGTCAAGGCGGCGCAGCAGCGCGCCTACGAGGTGGCGCAGGCCATCCGTTTTGACGGGGCGCAATACCGCAAGGACATCGGCTACCGCGCGATCCGCAACTGAGCATGATGCGCGACAACATCGACACGGTACGGGCCTGGCTCACAGACCTGCAGGACCGCATCACGGACACCTTTGGTGCGGCTGACGGCAAGCCCTTCGTGGCGGACCGCTGGAAAAAGGGTCGCGGCGATGCCCTGCAGGGTGACGGCAAGACCATGATCCTGGAAGGCGGCGAGGTGTTCGAGCGCGCCGGCTGCGGTTTTTCGCACGTGGTGGGCCCCAGGCTGCCGCCTTCGGCGACGGCACACAGGCCGGAGCTGGCCGGTGCTCCCTTCGAGGCCATGGGCGTCTCGCTGGTGTTCCACCCGCGCAACCCCTACGTGCCCACGGTGCACATGAACGTGCGAATGATCAGCGCCACGCCCAAGGGCGGCGAGCCCGTGTGCTGGTTCGGCGGCGGCATGGACCTGACGCCTTACTACGGCTTCGAGGAAGACGCGGTGCATTTCCACGGCGTCTGCAAGGGCGCGCTGGCGCCGTTCGGCGACGACAAATACCCGCGCTTCAAGACCTGGTGCGACGAGTACTTCACGCTCAAGCACCGCGACGAGCAGCGCGGCATTGGAGGCGTGTTCTTCGACGACTTCTCCGAGCTGGGCTTTGACGGCAGCTTTGCGATGACGAGTTCGGTGGGCGATTCGTTCATGGACGCCTACCTGCCCATCCTGAAGCTGCGCAAGGACACGCCCTATGGCGAGCGGGAACGCAGTTTCCAGCTCTACCGGCGGGGCCGCTACGTGGAATTCAACCTGGTCTGGGACCGGGGCACGCACTTCGGCCTGCAGTCGGGTGGCCGGACTGAATCCATCCTGATGTCGATGCCGCCGCTGGTGAGCTGGGCCTACCAGCGCAAGACCAAGGCGGGCTCACCGGAAGACGATCTCTACAAGAAATTCCTTGTGAAACGGGATTGGGTTTGAGCCAGCCCGTGCGCAGGCTGGGTTTTTTCGGCGGGGCTTTTGACCCGCCGCATGTGGCCCATGTCGCCCTGGCGAAGGCCGCTGTTGAGCAGCTGGCCCTGGATGAGCTGCTGGTGTTCCCTACCGGCCAGGCCTGGCACAAGGCCCACCAGCTGACGCCTGCTGAGCACCGGCTGGCCATGTGCCGGCTGGCCTTTGGCGGCCTGCCCAGGGTGGTGGTGGACGACCGGGAGCTGCGCCGGGATGGCCCGACCTACACGATTGACACCCTGCATGAGCTTCAAAAGGAGCAGCCGGGTGCGCAAATCTTCCTGGTGATGGGGGCCGATCAGGCGCTGGCGTTGCCGCGCTGGCGCGACTGGCGTGAGATACTCGGCATTGCTACGGTTTCCATAGCTGACCGTGACCACCTGACGGGCGTTACGGCAACGATAGACCCGCAAGTGCAGGCCCTGGGGCGTTTTGCCCCTTTGGCGCTGCCTCCCATGGACGTCAGCGCCTCGGCCATCCGGGCCCACGGCACCTCCGCCGGCGGGGGCGTTCCTCTGGTTCCCGGGCAGATTGCACGCTATATTGAACAACATCACCTTTACCAGACGACCTGATGACGCAAGACACTGCTGCCAACAAACAGACCCAGAAACTCCAGCGGGCCATCGTGGATGGGTTGGAAGACGTGAAAGCGCAGGACATCCAGGTTTTCAACACCGAGCACCTCTCGCCGCTGTTCGAGCGCGTGATTGTGGCTTCGGGCACCTCCAACCGCCAGACCAAGGCGCTTGCCGCCAGTGTGCGTGATGCGGTGCGTGAGGCAGGCTTTCCCAAGCCACGCATCGAAGGCGAAGACAACGGCGAGTGGATCATCGTGGACTGCGGCGCCGCGGTCGCCCACATCATGCAGCCGGCCATCCGCACCTACTACCACCTCGAAGAAATCTGGGGCGACAAGCCCGTGCGCCTGAAGTTCGGCGCGCCGCAGATTGCCAGGCCCGCGCCCGTGGCGGCACCGGCCAAGACCGCTGGCAAGAAGAAGGTGGTCGAGCCGACGTTGCGCCGCAGCAGCGCCGCCAAGACGGCCGTGAAGGCGGCCGAGCAGGTTGCCAAGGCTGAAAAGCTGGCGAGCAAGCCCGCGGCCAAGAAGCACTATGGCCGCTCGACGCCGCGCACCGCGCCGAAGGCGGCTGGCAAGACAACGTCCAAGGCGCCCTCAAAAGCACCATCCAAAGCGCCCGCCAAGGCGCCCGCCAAGGCGCCGGTGAAGGCCGCCGCGAAGAAAGCCGCCCCGGCAAAGAAGGCTCCAGCCAAGGCAGCTAGCCGCAAGGCATGAAGCTGTATGTGGTCGCAGTCGGCCAGCGTGTGCCTGACTGGGCCCAGACCGCCTGGGACGACTACGCCAAGCGCTTTCCGCCCGAGCTGAAAGTCGAACTCAAGGCGGTCAAGACCGAGCCGCGGGCTTCCAAGACGCTTGAAAACCTCTACGCCGCCGAGCGCGAGCGCATTGAGGCGGCCATCCCCAAAGGCACACGCATCGTGGCGCTGGACGAACGAGGCACCACGCTTACCACCGTGGCGCTGGCGTCCAAGCTGAAGAACTGGCAACTGGAGGCCGACGACGTGGCCCTGGTCATTGGCGGGCCGGACGGCCTGGATCCGGCGTTCAAGAAGGCCGCCCACGAACGTATCCGCCTGTCGGATTTGACGCTGCCGCACGCCATGGTGCGCGTGCTGCTGGTCGAGCAGCTGTACCGGGCCTGGTCGATCAACGCCAATCACCCCTATCACCGTGAATGACGCATCGTGAGTGACTTCATCTATCTGGCATCCCAAAGCCCGCGCCGCCGGCAACTGCTCGAGCAGATGGGTGTGCGGCATGAGCTGCTGCTGCCTGATGCCGGCGAAGATGCGGAAGGCATTGAGGCCGTGTTGCCGGGCGAGGCGCCTGCGCGTTACGTGCAGCGCGTCACGGGCCTCAAGCTCGACGCCGCATTGGCCCGCCTGAAACGGCGCGGCCTGCCGGCGGCGCCCATCCTGTGCTCTGACACCACCGTGGCGCTGGGCCGCACCATCTATG
>CALRME020000231.1:0-5558 GCA_943369045.1 Sphingobacterium thalpophilum | reverse complement strand
TCACCGGCAACTGGGGCGCCGATCTGACGCTGTTCGTCAAGGCCCTGAACGACGCGGGCCTGAAGCTGCCCATGTACACCTACTACTCGGGCGTCACCGGCACCCCCACGGCGCTGGCCGCGGGCGGCGAGGGCGAGGTCTACGTGATTGCCTACGGCCACTCCAACCACACGGGCGAGTTCGGCCAGATCGGCGCCGACTTCTTCAAGAAGTTCGACGACGACTATTACACCTTCGCCACCTACAACGGCATCCAGCTGCTGGGCGCCGCCATGGCCAAGGCCAAGACCACCAACCCGGTGGCCGTCGCCAAGGCCATGGAAGGCCTGAGCGTCAAGAGCTTCGCCGGCGAGGTGACCATGCGCGCTTCTGACCACCAGCTGCAGCAGTCGATGTTCGTCACCAAGTGGCAAAAGGCCAAGAAGGGCGAGTACAGCGTGGAAAAGACCGGCTACACCTTCGTGCCGATCAAGCAGATGGACCCGTACGTCGCGAGCACGCCGACCAGCTGCCAGATGAAGCGCCCCAGCTGATCCCAGCCACCGGAAAAGCCGGGATTGCTTATGCCGTCCCGGCTTTTTTGTGTCCTGATCCGCTCGCCTGCCCCGCCCGCATACCTGCCACTTAATACAAAACGGTAAGGCTTATGGAGTTTTTCACCATCTCCCTGCTCAACGGCATCAGCTACGGCCTGCTGCTGTTCATGCTCAGTTCCGGGCTCACGCTGATCTTCAGCATGATGGGCGTGCTCAATTTCGCGCACGCCAGCTTCTACATGCTGGGCGCCTATTTCGCCTACAGCACCACGCAGCTGATAGGCTTCTGGCCGGCACTGTTCGTGGCGCCCCTGCTGGTGGCCGCGCTCGGGGCGGCGTTCGAGAAATACTGCCTGCGCCGGGTCCACAAGTTCGGCCATGTGCCCGAGCTGCTGATCACCTTCGGCCTGTCCTTCATCATCCTGGAGATGGTGCAGCTGATCTGGGGCACGAGCTCGGTGAACTACCGTGTTCCCCCTGCGCTGGACGGCCCGCTGTTCACGCTGTTCGGCACCCAGTTCCCCATGTACCGCGCCTTCATGATGTTCGTGGCGCTGCTGATGCTGGTGGCCATCTGGCTGCTGCTCACACGCACCCGCATCGGCCTGGTGATCCAGGCCGCGCTGACCCATCCCGAGACAGTGGAAGCGCTGGGCCACAACGTGCCGCGCGTGTTCATGCTGGTGTTCGGCGGTGGCGCCGCGCTGGCGGGCCTGGCCGGGGTGATAGGCGGCAACGCCTTCGTTACCGAGCCGGGCATGGCGGCCACCGTGGGCTCGGTGATCTTCGTGGTGGTGGTGGTGGGCGGCATGGGGTCCCTGTCGGGCGCGTTCGTCGCCTCGCTGGCCATCGGCATCATCCAGACCTTTGCCGTGGGCATCGACAGCTCCCTGATGGGCGCTATCGGCACGGTGGGCGTGAACAGCACGCCGGAGACCTTCGGCTACGCGCTCTGGAAACTCAAGATCAGCCAGATCGCACCCATCCTGCCGTACATGTTCCTCGTGCTGATCCTGATCTTCCGGCCCAAGGGCCTCCTGGGTACACGGGAGGGATGACATGACAACCGCAACCCATTACGAATTCAAGCCCCACAACATCGGCCGGTGGATCGTCTGGAGCCTGTTCGCCCTGCTGATGCGGGGGGCGCCCAGGGTGTTCACCAGCAGCCTGTCTCACACCATGCTCAGCCAGATGGGCATCGCCATCATCGTCTGCCTGTCCTACAACATGCTGCTGGGGCAGGGCGGCATGCTCAGCTTCGGCCACGCCGTGTACTCGGGGCTGGGCTCCTTCCTGGCGATCCATTCGCTCAACATGGTGGGCAAGGGCCTGCCGCTGCCGGTCAGCCTTGTGCCCATCGTGGGCGGCCTGGCGGGCATGCTGTTTGCCGTGGTGCTGGGCTGGGTGACCACCAAGAAGGCGGCCACGCCGTTCGCCATGATCACGCTGGGCGTGGGCGAGCTGGTCTGGGCCATGTCGCTGATGTTTCCCGAGTTTTTCGGCGGCGAAGGCGGCATCTCCAGCAACCGGGTCACCGGCCCGAAACCGCTGGGCATCACCTTCGGCCCGCAGATCCAGCTGTACTACCTGATCGCGGTGTACACCTTCATCTGCACCGCGCTGATGTTCGCCTTCACGCGCACGCCGCTGGGCCGCATGCTCAACGCGGTGCGCGACAACCCCGAACGGGTGGAGTTCGTGGGCTACGACACGCAGCGGGTGCGCTACATCTCGTTCATCATCGCGGCCTTCTTCGCCGGCATCTCGGGCGGCCTGGCGGCGCTGAACTTCGAGATCGTCACGTCCGAAGTGGTGGGCGGGCCGCGTTCGGGCGCCTACCTGCTGTTCACCTTCCTGGGCGGGGCAACCTTCTTCTTCGGGCCCATCATCGGTGCCATCCTGATGATTCTTGCATTCGTGCTGCTGTCTGAGCTGACCAAGGCCTGGCTGCTGTACCTGGGCCTGGTGTTCCTGTTCATGGTGATGTATGCGCCCGGCGGCATCGCCAGCCTGATCATGATGAACCTGCGTGTTGCGGCTTTCGGCCGGCTCAAGGAGCTGTGGGTGAGCTACCTGGCCCTGGCCGTCACGGCCCTGATCGTGCTGCTGGGCGCGGCGGCCATGATCGAGATGGTCTACCACATGCAGCTGAACGCGGCCCTAGGCCCGGAGCTGAAATTCCTGGGCGCGACGCTCAACTCCAGGGGCCTCAACAGCTGGTTCGGCTCGGCCTTTGTCATGCTCACGGGCATGGGCCTGTTCGAGGTGACGCGCCGCCATTTCAGGCGCCAGTGGGGCGAGATCCAGGAATTCATCGAAAAGGAAATCAAGCGCCGGGAGGCCCTGTAATGACCTACGCACTTGAACTGAAAGACCTGAGAAAGAGCTTCGGCAAGACCGAGATCATCCGCGGCGTGAGCCTGGGCGTGAACTCCGGCGAGCGCATCGCCGTGATCGGCCCCAACGGCGCGGGCAAGTCCACGCTGTTCAACTTGATCAGCGGCCGCTTCGCGCCCACCAGCGGCGAGGTGCTTCTGCACGGCGCGCGGGTTCATGGGAAGAAGCCGTTCGAGATCAACCGCATGGGCCTGTCGCGCAGCTTCCAGATCACCAACATCTTCCCCAAGCTGTCGGTGTTCGAGAACCTGCGCTGCGGCGTGCTTTGGAGCCTGGGCTACGGCTACACCTTCTTCAAGTTCCTGGCCGACCTGGATGACGCCAACGAGCGGGCCGAGGAGCTGATGAGGATGATCAAGCTCGACAGGAAGCGTGACGTACTGGCCATCAACCTGACTTACGCGGAACAGCGGGCGCTGGAAATCGGCATCACCATTGCCGGCGGCGCCAGCGTGATCCTGCTGGACGAACCCACGGCCGGCATGAGCAAGAGCGAGACCCGGCGCTTCATCGAACTCATCAAGGAGGTCACGGTGGGCAAGACCTTGTTGACTGTGGAGCACGACATGGGCGTGGTGTTCGGCCTGGCCGACAAGATTGCCGTGGTGGTGTACGGTGAGGTGCTGGCTTTTGACACCCCCGAAGCGGTGCGCGCCAACCAGCGCGTGCAGGAGGCCTACCTTGGCTCCCACGTCGCCGACGCCCAGGCAGGAGCCCACTGATGTTGAAAGTTGAAAACCTCCACGCCTATTACGGCAAAAGCCATGTGCTGCATGGCGTGCAGTTCGACGTGCAGCCCGGCGAGATCGTCGCGCTGCTCGGGCGCAACGGTTCGGGCCGCTCGACCACCGCCAAGGCCATCATGGGGATGGTGGAATGCACCGGCACCATCGACTGGAAGGGCCGGAAAACCATGGGCATGAAGCCCTACGAGATCGCCCACCTGGGCCTGGGCTATGTGCCGGAAAACCGCGACATCTTCCCCAACCTGACCGTCCACCAGAACCTGCTGCTGGGCCAGAAGGGCAAGGCAGCGGCCAAGGGCGCGCGCTGGTCGTTCGACGACATGTACCAGATGTTCCCGCGCCTGAAGGAACGCCAGCACACCGAGGCCGGCGTGCTCTCAGGCGGCGAGCAGCAGATGCTCACGCTGTGCCGCACCCTGATGGGCGACCCCGACCTCATCATCATCGACGAGCCGACCGAGGGCCTGGCGCCCAAGATCGTCGAACTGGTCGGTCAGTACCTCAAGACACTGAAGGATCGGGGCATTTCCGTGCTGCTGATCGAGCAGAAGCTCACCATCGCGATGGCCATTTCGGACCGGGCGCTGGTGATGGGGCATGGAAGCATCGTGTTCCAGGGTACGCCTGACACCTTGCGCGCCGACGCCTACATCCGCAAGGAATGGCTGGAGGTGTAAACCTCCCTTGTCCCAAGGGGGACAAGCGCCATTGCAGCGCAACATAATCGTTCTACAATCAAAAACGAACGATCGTTCTTTTCCAATTTTTCGAGGAAGACCAGCATGACGGCTGAATACAAAGTTCACGGCGATGTGGCCGTGATCACCATGAACAACCCACCCGTCAACGGGCTGGGCCATGCGACCCGCCTCGGCATCACCGACGGCCTGACCAAGGCCAACGCCGATGCCGCCGTCAAGGTCATCGTCATCACCGGCGCCGGCAAGGCGTTTTCGGGCGGCGCGGACATCAAGGAATTCGGCTCGCCCAAGGCGCTGGCCGAACCCAACCTGCTGTCGGTCATCGTCGCGGTCGAGAACTCGTCCAAGCCCGTGGTTGCAGCCATCCACACGGTGTGCATGGGCGGCGGCCTGGAACTCGCGCTCGGCTGCCACTACCGCATCGCCGCACCCGGCACCAACGTGGCGCTGCCCGAAGTCAAGCTGGGCCTGATCCCCGGCGCCGGCGGCACGCAGCGCCTGCCCCGCGTGCTGGGCGTTGAAACCGCGCTGAACATGATCGTCTCCGGCGAGCCGGTCAAGAGCGAAATGCTCGCCTCGCTGCCGGGCCAGAAGCTGTTCGACAAGATGGCTGGTTCGGCCGAATCGCTGGCCGAGGAAGCGCTGGCCTATGCCCGCTCAGTGGCCGAAGCCCGCCCGCTGCCTCTGGTTCGCAACATGCCCTGCAAGCACCCATTGGGCGATGCGTACTTCCAGTTCGCGCGCAACATGGTCAAGGGCATGGCCAAGAATTTCCCGGCGCCCGCCAAGTGCGTGGACGCCGTCGAATCGGCCACGAAGAAAAAGTTTGACGAAGGCATGGCCTATGAGCGCGAGATCTTCACCGCGCTGATGTTCACGCCCGAATCGCGCGCCTTGCGCCACCTGTTCGTGGCCGAGCGTGCCGCCAGCAAGATCCCGGACGTTCCGGAAGACACCGTCAAGCGCGAGATCAAGTCGGTCGCGGTCATCGGCGCCGGCACCATGGGCGGCGGCATCTCGATGAACTTCCTCAACGCCGGCATCCCGGTGAAGATCCTCGAGATGAAGCAGGAAGCCCTGGACAAGGGCCTGGGCATCATCCGCAAGAACTACGAGTCGCAGGTCAAGCGCGGCAAGCTCAAGCAGGACAAGTACGAGCAGCGCATGGCATTGCT
>CALRME020000230.1:0-5561 GCA_943369045.1 Sphingobacterium thalpophilum | reverse complement strand
TGCCGTGCGGCACGGCCTTGGCCAGTTCGCGGGCGGCAGCAAGAGTGGGGTCGATTTCTGCCTCGACGTCGTGAGAGCCGTAGCAAACGCCTGCGGCTATGCGCGGCTGTGCATGGCGGGCCAGCCACAGCTTCATCTTCAGCCCAGGGCCAGCGCAGCGCCGAAGTAGAAGGCGATTTCGCACAGCTGTTGCGCCGCGCCCAGGCAGTCGCCGGTAAAGCCCTGCAGCCGGCGCTGCAGCACCCGGGCCATCCACAGCAGCGCGGCCGCCGACAGCAAGGCGCCGCACAGGACAAACAGCCAACCCATCGCCAGTACGGCGATGGCCAGGGGAATCACGCACCAGCCCAGCGCGATGCCCAGCGCGCCGGTCTCGATGCGTTCGGCCAGCGGCTTGCTTTTGGACGTGGCGGTATCGCCCACATGGGGCAAAGCCAGTATCAGCAGCAGCGGCCAGAAGCGTGAAAGCACATGGCCGGCCAGCAGCGCCGTCACCGCCGCCGCCATGCTCTGGCTGCCCAGCACCGCCAGCAGCGAGACCTTGGCAAGCACGGCCAGCACCAGTGCCAGCGCGCCGTACGCGCCGATGCGCGAATCCTTCATGATCTCCAGTGCCCGTTCGCGGCCGGCGCTTCCGCCCAGGCCATCGGCCGTATCGGCCAGGCCGTCTTCATGGAAGGCGCCCGTTACAAGCACCGTGGCGATGGTGCTGATGACGGCTGCGGCCAGCGGCGTGAAGCCGCCGGCAGGCAGGGCAAACGCGGTGAACGCGTAGACGGCGCAGGCCAGCATGGCCACCAGCCAGCCCACGCCGGGGAAATGCGCGGCGCTCGCGCGCAGCATCTGCGGGCTGTAGCCGACCCAGCCGGCCAGCTTTCCCGTCACGGGCAGCCGGGTAAAGAACTGGACGGCTATCAGGTAGTGGCGGATGAAACCCATCCACCCATCGTACAGGCGCCTCTTAAAGGGCGGCCTCGTGCGGCTGGGCGATGATGCCGACCGACAGCGCGTTGGCGCCGGTGTTCACCGAGTTCGTGGGCGACATTTCCTGCAGCGTCACTGCCACGCCCTTGGCCTGTGCCTCCTGCAGCAGCGAGCGGTATTCGGGGATGGCTTCCACCTCGGCCGTGTCGCCCGAATAGCTCACGGCGATGAAGGGCGCCAGCAGGCCGCGGCTGAGTTCGCGGCGCGCGAGGTTGAGCACGTGCTGGCGCACCGCAGCCACGCCACGCACCTTGGCCACCGCTTCAGTCTTGCCCTGGAAGCCGCGCAGCACCGGTTGTATGCCCAGCACCTTCGCGGCCGCCTGGCCGAGAAAGCCCACGCTGGTGTCGCCGCGCGCCCGGGCCCGCACCAGCAGGAAGTCGAGGTTGCTGGGCGCGAGGTAGCCGTAAGCCGAACGGGCGAGCTCCTGCATGTGGTTGCGGACGCTGCCCACCAGCGGCTCCGACTCGAACTGGCGCAGCGCTTCGAGCACCTGCACGCCGTAGCCGGAGAACAGGTTCATGCTGTCGTAGCACTCCACCAGCAGTGGCCCCTTGACGCCGGCACGCATGCGCACCGGCATCGATTCGATGATGGTGCGCGACGCCGCATCAAAGGCATTCTTGAAGATCGGCGAGCGCGTGGACATGACGAACAGGCCGAACACGTGGTCGAAGTCGGTGGAGACGTTCTCCAGCAGGAATTTACGGATCTCGGTCTCGTCCGGCGGCATGGAGCGCGACACCTCGGCGGTTCGCAGGTCGAGCAGCCGGGCGTTGAAGTCGCGCGTGGCTTCGGGCTTTCGCTCGTCCAGGTAGCGCTTGTCGTCGATGCGGATCCTGACGGGGAGCAGTCGGACGTGCGGGTTGTCCAGAACGGACGGCGGCACTTCGGCCGCGGAGTCGATGACGATGCCGAGTCTGAGCATGGCCTGTCCTCTCGTTGTTGCCGCCCAAGACGCCGGGGCGGCAACCCATGCTACGTCTGCAGGAACAATCGGTAAACAGGGTTGTCCGTCTCTTCCACATAGGGATAACCCAGTGTGTCCAGGAAGGACTTGAAGGCCTTGTCGTCGGCCTTGGGCACCTGCAGGCCGACCAGGATGCGGCCGTAGTCGGCGCCCTGGTTGCGGTAGTGAAAGAGCGTGATGTTCCAGCCCGGGCGCATCAGCGCCAGGAACTTCATCAGCGCGCCCGGCCGCTCGGGAAAGATGAAGCGCAGCAGGCGCTCGTCTTTTGCCAGCGAGGAATGGCCGCCGACCATGTGGCGGATGTGTTCCTTGGCCAGTTCGTCGTGCGTGAGGTCCAGCGTCTCGAAGCCGTGGCGGCCGAAGTTGCTGGCAATCTTTGCCGACTCGCCCTTGCCGTTGGTGGTCAGGCCGACGAACACATGGGCACGCGCCGAGTCGCTGATGCGGTAGTTGAATTCCGTCACATTGCGCGCGCCGCCGGGCAGCGTGCCCACCGTCTCGCAAAAGCGCTTGAAGCTGCCGCGCTCCTCGGGAATGGTGACGGCGAACAGGGCTTCGCGTTCCTCGCCCACTTCGGCGCGCTCGGCGACAAAGCGCAGGCGGTCGAAGTTCATGTTGGCGCCGCACAGGATGGCGGCGTAGGTCTCGCCCTTGGTCTTGTTCTTCGCGGCGTACTGCTTGATCGCTGCCACGGCCAGCGCGCCGGCGGGCTCGACGATGCTGCGCGTGTCGACAAAGATGTCCTTGATGGCGGCGCAGACGGCGTCGGTGTCCACCGTCATGAATTCGTCGACCAGGTCGCGCGCGATGCGGAAGGTTTCCTCGCCCACCAGCTTGACGGCGGTGCCGTCGGAAAAAAGGCCCACGTCGCTGAGCGTGACGCGCTTTTTGGCTGCGACCGACTGCATCATCGCGTCCGAGTCGTTCATCTGAACGCCGATGACCTTGATGTCCGGTCGCACGGCCTTGATGTAGTTGGCCACGCCGGAGATCAGCCCGCCGCCGCCTATGGCCACGAACACCGCGTGCAGCGGCCCCTGGTGCTGGCGCAGGATTTCCATGGCGATGGTGCCCTGGCCGGCAATCACGTCCGGGTCGTCAAACGGGTGGACGAAGGTCAGGCCTTCCTTTTTCTCCAGCGCGGCGGCATGGGTATAGGCGTCGGAGTAGCTTTCGCCATGCAGGATGACTTCGCCGCCCAGCGCCTTCACGCCGTCGATCTTGAGCTGGGGCGTGGTCGAGGGCATGACGATGACGGCGCGGCTGCCCAATTTGTGCGCCGCCAGTGCCACGCCCTGGGCGTGGTTGCCGGCCGATGCGCAGATGACGCCGCGCTTGAGCTGTTCGGGCGTCAGGTGCGCCATCTTGTTGTAGGCGCCGCGCAGCTTGAAGCTGAAGACCGCCTGCTGGTCTTCGCGCTTGAGCAGCACCTTGTTGTGGATTCGCCGGCTCAGGTTTTTCGCCGGCTCCAGGGCCGATTCCACCGCAACGTCGTAGACGCGTGCCGTGAGGATTTTCTTGAGGTAATCGGCCGGTTTGTAGTGCTTTGTCATGGGTCTGTGATGATAAGCGGGCAAGAAAAAAGCCCCTGAACCTTGCGATTCAGGGGCTAAATCCACCAAAGGAGGAGGTGGAGGAGACAAACGGTGCATAACCGGGATAGTTATGCTGCGAAACCAGTATAGCCAGTAAATTGTTGCGTTGCAGCAAGCCCTCGGGTTTCAAATTGAGACAAAGTGGACTATTAGCCGAATTTCTCCGGCGCAAGCGAGTTTGATAAAGGTACGACGAATGGAATGCACAGTCAGCTGGACCGGCGCCACGGGCGCCAAATCGGGAATGGGTTTTCTGGCCGAAACCGGCAGCGGCCATGTTCTGGTGATGGACGGCGCGCCCGATGCGGCCAAGCCGGAAAACGGTGGCCAGAACCTGGCACCAAGGCCGATGGAGACGGTTCTGGCCGGCACCGGCGGCTGTACCGCCTATGACGTGGTCCTGATCCTCAAGCGCGGCCGCCACGACGTGCGCGGCTGCAGCATCAAGCTCACGTCCGAGCGGGCGCCGGTGGACCCGAAGGTGTTCACGAAAATCCACATGCATTTCACGGTAACGGGCAAAGCGATTCCGGCCAGTGCCGTCGAGCGCGCCATCGCAATGAGCCACGAAAAGTATTGCTCGGCCAGCATCATGCTTGCCAAGATGGCCGAAATCACCACCAGTTTCGAGTTGGCCGAGGCCTGAAAGGCCCCTTGCTACGCGCTCAGATGTAGTGGGCGGTCGTGGTCATCACGCGCGCCGCAGCCGTCATGAGCGCCCGTGCCGGCGCGGGCAACTCCAGGGCGCCTTCCTGCAGCGCCTGCGCGGCGTGCGCGGCCTCGTCGTCCTTCATCTGCGCCACGATGGCGCGCGACGCGTGGTCGTGCGCCGGCAGCCGCTCCAGGTGGCTTTGCAGGTGCGCCTCGACCTGGCGCTCGGTTTCCACGACGAAGCCCAGGCTGAGCGAGTCGCCCAGCTTGCCGGCCACCAGGCCCAGGCCGAAGGCGCCGGCATACCAGAGCGGGTTGAGCAGCGAGGGCCGGTCGCCCAATTCGTCCAGGCGGGCGCGGGTCCAGGCCAGGTGGTCGGTTTCCTCGCGCGCGGCCTGCTCGAAGTGCCCGCGCAGGTGGGTGTTGCTGGTGGCCAGCGCCTGCGCCGTGTAGAGGGCCTGCGCGCATACCTCGCCGACGTGATTGACGCGCATCAAGGCGCCTGCGTGCCTGCGCTCGGCCTCGGAGAGCCGGGTTTCGGTGGCCGGAACCACCGGACAGGCCCGGCTGGCACGCGGTTGTGCGAACAGGGTGCGCAACGCGCCGTCGGCGGCGATGAGGAAGGAATCGAGAGGCATGGGGCGAGCGGTAAGGTCATGGCAGTCTAGCCGGACCAGCCCAGGGAATGCCTCATTCGGCCCGTGTTGGTTACCAAGTGCTACTTTCGCCTTCAGGCGCCATGGCGGCCGCGGTGTTGCGCCGCTTCAACGCGACAGTTGGGGGTTGTTGTCAGGGTGCAACGAAATGACGCATTCCCGGCTAAATACTTTGCGAAAGAAAGGCCGCTCTGGTGCAATAACGACAACTTCCCAAAAGGAGGTTGGCCCGGGGATCCGGCGGGAGCACAAAGTGCCTGCATCATGTGACCCCTTCGCACCGGAGCCCTATGTTTAACCTTGGAGAAACTTGCAAATGAAAAAGTCCCTGATTGCTCTGGCTGTCCTGGCTGCCGCCGGCGCGGCTTCTGCCCAATCTTCGGTCACGCTGTTCGGCGTGGTTGACGCAACCCTGGCCTACGGCTCGGGCAGCGTTGCAAACCGCACCCAGCTGACCAATTCCGGCTACAACAGCTCGCGTCTGGGCTTCCGTGGTACGGAAGACCTGGGTGGCGGCATGTCCGCTTCCTTCTGGCTCGAAGCTGGCCTGGCCAACGACGACGGCCAAGGCGCTGGCACCAACTCCAACAACCAAGCATCCGGCGCTGGCGCCGCTGTTGCTGGTCGTCAAGGCCTGACCTTCAACCGTCGTTCGACGGTCAGCCTGGCCGGCGGCTGGGGTGAACTGCGTCTGGGTCGTGACTA
>CALRME020000229.1:0-5619 GCA_943369045.1 Sphingobacterium thalpophilum | reverse complement strand
GAACGCGCTGACGCAGGTCAAGGCCTTCGACGAGGCGCTGCAACTCACCGGACTGATCGTCACCAAGCTCGACGGCACGGCCAAAGGCGGGGTGCTGGCGGCCATTGCCCAGGAAAAGCCGGTGCCGGTGTACTTCATCGGCGTGGGCGAGAAGCTGGAAGACCTGGAAACCTTCAACGCCCGGGAATTCGCGCAGGCGCTGCTGGCCTGATCCGGGTTTTCCTGCGGCGCAATTGTCAATTTCTTTACAGTCGCGGCAGCGAGTCGATGCCCAGAATGTGGCCATTGCGACCGACGAACCACAGGAGACAGGCATGAGCACCATCACCGACACCGCAGCAGCACCCGCCACGGGCCGCCGCGTTGACCAGCTTCTGGCCCACTACGGCGAGAGCCACCAGAACCCGGCCAACGAAACCATCCACTTCATCGCCATCCCGCTGATCATGCTCAGCCTGATCGGCTTGCTGTTCGCGGCGCACCCCTGGATCGCCTACGCCTTCATGGCCGCGAGCATGGTCTATTACGCCCGGTTGTCTGTCGTGTTTCTGGTGACGATGGCGGCCCTCTCGGCCGTGGGCATTGTGCTGGTCCATGCCATGGGCAGCATGGTGCTGCCCATTTCCACCGCCATCTTCGTGGGCGCATGGATCGCCCAGTTCGTGGGCCACAAGCTGGAAGGCAAGAAGCCCTCATTCTTCGAAGACCTGCAATACCTGTGGGTCGGCCCGCTGTTCGTGCTGAGCAAGCTGTTCGCGAAGCTCGGCATCCGCTGGTAGGCGCCAAGGAGCCCGCCAGCGGGCGGTTCAAAGGCGCTGCGGGCGCGAATCGACCTGGGTGTGGATTAGCGGTTCCGGCGGCAGCCCGACCAGTTGCTGCGGCGCGCCTTCGGTGCTGCTGGTTGACTGGAACCAGATCCCGCCGAAATGGGTGTGCTCCAGGATGACGGAAGCCTCTACGGTGCGGCGTATTCGGGCATCGATCACCGACATGTTCTGCAGCAGCACCGGCGTGCTCACCGGGTCCCACTTGAGGATGCGCACGTAGGCGGCGAAGGTGGTCAGGCCGTTGGGGCCTATGCCCGAGCGCCTGATGCCCACTTCAAGGCTGTTGGCCGGCACCATCATGCGGCGCAAGCACTCGGCCACGATGCGCAGGTAGTAGTCCTCGATGTCGCTGGTGGTGAGTTCGGACGAGAGAGGCCGCCTGGCCGGCGCGCGCGGCGGCACGTCCCGCTTCGAGAAAACGCGATCTAGCAATGATTTCATGGCTGCCCCTGTCTCCCACGACTTTTGCCGTGCTGTTGCCGCTTGTGACTGCTGCGGCTATCTGTTTCAAACTGTATCACCCAAGGCTAATCCCGACCTCATTCTTCGGTGTAACAGTCATGCCTGTGTCGCGTCTAACCATGCGCGAAACTTATGGCTTCCGGCTGACACCGGGTTTACCCGGAAAATGCTATGGTGACCATAGGAAAATGGCTTTGGCACTCTTTTGCAGGGAGTGCTAATATGCTTCCTATATGAAGAAAGGAGTTCTGGTATGACGATTCAAACTGGAGCCTCTGTGACGGCGCTGGCACCGGCCAATCCCTGGGCGGTAGTCCCTTCCCTGGGCAACCTGGACGCCTATATTTCCGCGGCCAACCGCATTCCGATGCTCACCCTTGAGGAAGAGCAGCGATTCGCGCGCCAGCTCAAGGACAACAACGACCTGGAAGCCGCCGGAAAGCTCGTGCTGTCGCATCTGCGCCTGGTGGTATCCGTCTCTCGCAAATACCTGGGCTACGGCCTGCCCCACGGCGACCTGATCCAGGAAGGCAACATCGGCCTGATGAAGGCCGTCAAGCGCTTTGACCCTGACCAGGGCGTGCGGCTGGTGAGCTACGCGCTGCACTGGATCAAGGCCGAGATCCACGAGTACATCCTGAAGAACTGGCGCATGGTCAAGGTAGCGACGACCAAGGCGCAGCGCAAGCTGTTCTTCAACCTGCGCTCGATGAAGCAGGGCTTCAAGGACGATGAAGGCACGCAGACCCACCGCGATACCCTGACGGACGCGCAGATCGAGCACATGGCCAGCACGCTGAACGTCAAGCGCGAGGAGGTCATCGAGATGGAAACGCGCATGTCCGGCGGCGACGTGCTGCTGGACCCGGCGCCCAACGACGATGGCGAGGAAGGCTTTGGCCCGATCGCCTACCTGGCCGACGCCAACCATGAGCCGACGGCGATGATGGAGTCGCACCAGCGCGATGTGCTGGCCACCGACGGCATTGCCGCCGCGCTGGAGGAGCTCGACCCGCGCAGCCGCCGGATCGTGGAAGAGCGCTGGCTCAAGGTCAACGACGACGGCTCGGGCGGCCTGACGCTGCACGACCTGGCTGCCGAGTACGGCGTGTCGGCCGAGCGCATCCGACAGATCGAGTCGGCCGCGATGAAGAAGATGAAGAAGGCGCTGGCCGCCTACGCATAAGGCACCGCTTCATTCGCTCCCAAAAAGGCCCGGCACCCCCGGGCCTTTTTGCTGTGACAATCGTTCCCGTGAGAAGAGCGCTGCTTGCGTGGATGGGGACGGTGTTGTTCGGGCTGCTGCTCCCGCAGCTTTCGCACGCCCAGACGGCGGTGGCCTCGCCGCCGCCTGGCACCATCGTGCTTTCGGGCGACGCGCAGGTTGTTTCGCTCGACCGGCGCGCCCGCTTCTGGGTTGAGCCGGAAATGCGCCGTACCGTACAGGACATGGTTGCCGCCGGCGAGGCAATACCCTGGGCCCTGCGCGAGCCCGGGCAGCAGTACAACATCGATGGCAAGGCACTGTGGATCCAGTTCGACGCCATCCAGAAGGACAGCGACCGCTGGTACCTCGAACTGGCCTCGTCCGGCCTGGACCGGGTGCAGCTGTTCTTTCGCGATGCGCAGGGCCAATGGGTGGTGCAGGAGGCCGGGGACACCCGGCCCGTCTGGCAATGGCCCCTGCCCGGCCGCGTGCCGACCTTTGAGCTCATTTCGCTGGCCGGCAGCACGCCGGTGCGCTACTGGATCCGCCTGGAGCATGCACGCAGCAACCTGGGCACGCCAATGGCCATCTACAGCCAGGGCGCGCTGCTCGCCTCGCGCGAGCGCGAGCAGTTCCTGCTGGGTGCGTACTTCGGCCTCGCGACACTGATAGCGCTGGTCGCCTTCGCCAATGCGGCGGTCTACCGCGACCGCAACTTCGCCGCCTACGGCGTCTACGTGGTCACGCTCACGCTGGGCCAGGTGGCCTACCTGGGCGTGGGCGCGCAGCACCTGTGGGAAAACCAGCTGCGCTGGAACGAGGTGGCCACCTTCGTGCTGCCCGGCATTTCCTCGGCCGTTGGCATCTGGTTCGTCAAGGTTGTCACGGAGCCGGCCCGGTTCTCCCGCAAGCTCGACCTTGCGGTATGGAGCCTGATCGCCGCGCTGTTGTCCGCCGTGGCCCTGGACACCCTGATCACCTCGCGGGCGAGCTTCGCCCTGGTGATGGCGTTGACGTCGTTGGCGCTGGTTACCGTCGTGGCGCTGATCGCGCTGGTATGGGTCGAAGGCGACGACCCCTACATCCGCATCATCGCGCTGGGCTTCCTGCCGGTGCTGGTGCTGGCGGCCTTCCCGGTGGCGCGCGGCTTGAATCTGATCGCCGCGAACAACCTCACGCGCTATGGCCTGTCGATCGGCGCGGCGCTGGAAATGCCCATCCTGTTCTATGCGCTCACCCTGCGCGGCAGCCGGCGGCGCGAGTCGCAGCTGCGCGCCTCGGCGCTGTCGCACACCGATGCGCTCACCGGTCTGTCCCACAACCGCAACTTCCTCGCGCGGCTCGAAGGCGCGCTGGCGCGCTCGCGCACCCAGAAGCACGCCTGCGCCCTGCTGGCGATCGATTTGTGCAACTACCAGGCGATCGCGCAGGAGTACGGCGCGGAAATGGCCGAGCGCGCCCTTGTCGTCGCAGCCTCCCACCTGCGCCATGTGATCAGCGACATCGACGTCGCCGCCCGCGTGGGCGACCATACTTTTGCGATCCTGCTGGAGGGCCCGACCACTGCCGTCAATGTGCAGGCCTGCGCCCAGCACGTGGTCGCGCGGGGCCTGTCGGAGTCGCAGGCACTGCCTCCAATGGTGTCGCTCAAATTCCGTGTCGCCGCCGCGCTGATGCCCGACAAGTACGACGCGCCAGGCAGCCTGGACTGGCTGCTGGAAGCCTTGCGGGAGCTCAAGCCCGACACCCGCAAGCCGATCCGTACACTGAACTTCTGACATGCCGGCGCGGTAGCATTGGCGCCTAAAAATCTTCAAGGATGTAACCATGTTTAACACTGCACACCGCCGTACCGTGCTGTTGCTGGCGCTGGCCGCCGCATCGACCGGAGTGATGGCCCAGGCCCAGAAGCCCGCCAAGGCCACCAAGGCCCAGGCCGCAGCGCCGTGGCCCACCAAACCCCTGCGCATCCTGGTCGGCTTTCCCGGCGGCTCCACGCCTGACCTGGTGGCCCGCACCATAGCGGAGCCGCTGTCCAAGCTGCTGGGCCAGCCTGTCATCGTCGACAACAAGCCGGGCGCCGGCGGCAACATTGCCGCCGACATGGTGGTCAAGGCCACTGACGATCACACCATCGGCGTGATGATCAACGGCAACATGACCATCGCCAGGATGCTCAATCCGGCGACACCCTTCGACCCCCTCAAGGACCTGGTGCCCATCAGCCTGATCGGTACCGCGCCGCTGCTGCTCACCGCCCCCGCGAACGCGCCCGGCAACAACGCACAGGAATTCTTCCTGGCCGCGCGCAACGCCGGCAACAAGTGGAGCTACGGCACGCCTGGCGTGGGCACCGTGGGCCACATCGGCATGGAGTTGCTCAAGACCAAGACCAACATGGACCCGGTGCACGTGCCCTATCCGGGCAACCCGCAGGTGATCAACGCCATGCTGGGCGGCCAGATCCAGCTGTCGCTGCTACCGCCGGGCCTGGCCGCCGCGCAGATCCGCGCCGGCAAGCTCAAGGCCATCGGCGTCACGTCCACTGCCCGCAGCCCGCTGGTGCCCGAGTACCCCAGCCTGGACGAAGGCGGCGTGACCCGTGGCTTCCAGCTGGAGATCTGGACCGCCGCGGCAGCGCCCCAGTCCATGCCCAAGCCCATCGTTGCAAAACTCTCGCAGATGATCAGCGAGATCGCCCGCACGCCGGAAGTGCGCGCCAAGCTGTTCCAGCAGGGCTGGCAGGTAGCCGGCACTTCCGCCGAAGGCCTGGCCAACCGCATCAAGGCCGACACCAACCTGCTCGGTGGGGTGATCGTGATGCGCAACATCAAGGCGGAATAGGCGCCCCACTCCGCCGCCGGGGACGGGCATACTGGGCGCGTCGACCCACCAAGGAGACGCCCCGATGCTTTCCGCCTTGCGGTCCGCCGCCAAGCAGCTACCGGTCTTTCGGCGGCTCATCGCCCAGCGCGAGCAACTGCGCGAGCAATTGCAGCGGCTGTCGGTCGAAATGGATGGCTTGCGTGCGGCGGCGGCCCTCGGTGCCCAGCTGGAAACCCTGCGCAAGGCCTGCGGGTTCGTGCCGCCCGGCCACTTTTATTCGCCGATCCCCGACCTGGA
>CALRME020000228.1:0-5624 GCA_943369045.1 Sphingobacterium thalpophilum | reverse complement strand
TGTCATTCATGAAGACTTCTTTTCTTGGAAAGGTGAGAGCAGGTGGGTGAAAAGCCTCGGCTTTTCAAGCGGCACTTCGTCGAAGCCGCCTTCACACCAGGGGTGGCAGCGCGCAAGCCGCGCCACCGTGAGATACGTGCCCGCGGCAGCGCCGTGGCGCTCCAGCGCCGTCAGCGAATAGGCCGAACAGGTGGGCGAGAAACGGCAGGCCGAGCCCAGCCAGGGCGAAAGCAGCAGGCGGTAGCCCTTGACCAGGCCAATCAGCAGGGCGCGGATCATGCCGCCGCCTTCGCGAACAGCTGCTGCAGCTCGGTGCGCACCGCCAGCTTGAGCGCATCGGACGTGGCGCTCACAAACTGCTTGCGGCTGAATTCCGCACGCAGGCGCACCACATGGGCGGCTTGCGGGAGGGCGGGGTCGAGGGCGCTGCTCACGTTGTAGATCTGGCGTTTGATGGCGTTGCGGGTCACGGCGCGGCGGGCCCAGCGCTTGGGCACCAAAGCGCCCAGCCAGATATCCCGCACAGCAAACAGGGCCTGAGATCCATTGGACTCAGGCCCTGTGGGCTCGATAACTGGGGCTGGCGCGTCAAGCGAAAGCCGGTGCAGCACGAAATGCGCGCTGCGGGAAACCGTGGTGCCCGCCATGACGGCCTGGAACTGCGCGCGCGTTTTCAGCCGCTGCAAAGTGCCATGCCCTGGCGGTACGACCGCGCGCAGCTCTTAGACAGCCAGGCGCTTGCGGCCCTTGGCGCGGCGAGCGTTGATGACGGCACGGCCGCCGCGGGTCTTCATGCGGACCAGGAAGCCGTGGGTACGTGCGCGGCGCACTTTGGAGGGTTGGTAGGTGCGTTTCATGGCAGTCTGTTGGTTAGGGGAAAGGAATCAGGGAAACCCATGATTATCGCGGATTTATTGAACCCATTCAATGCCTTAGCGCTTTTTTATGGTGTGGCACGTCAGCTTTCCCTGCCAGCCGGGCAATTGTGGATAAGGTTTTGATAATCTACAATCAGCCGGCTTGAGAACCGAAAATATCCACAGAGGCGGCAGCCAATAATGAGTGAGGGACAGCACAACAGCCTGGCGGCGGGCGCGAGCCTTTCCGCGGGCCAGAGCCTGTGGCAGGCCTGCATCGACCAGCTGGCGCAGGAACTGCCCGAGCAGCAGTTCAATACCTGGATCAAACCCCTGGTTGCGCAGGTCACTGACGACCTCTCCAAGGTCACGGTTTTCGTGGCCAACCGCTTCAAGCTCGACTGGGTCCGGGCCCAGTATTCCAGCCGCATTTCGTCCCTGCTCGAGAAGGTTTACGGCCAGCCGGTAGCGCTCGAGTTAGCGATTACTCCTCGCGAACAGACCGTCCGCTCTTATTCTGCTCCCGCCGCCCCCGAAATGGGCGCCGCACCGGAGCCGGCCGAAATTGGCGAAGACGCTTCGGCCAATACCTTCAAGAACCGGCTCAACACGGCCCTGACTTTCGAGACCCTGGTCGAGGGCACAGCCAACCGCATGGCCCGCGCCGCGGCCATGCACGTTTCCGGCACGCCAGGCCATCTTTACAACCCGCTTTTCATCTACGGCGGGGTCGGTTTGGGCAAGACCCACCTGGTCCACGCGGTGGGTAACAAGCTGCTGGCCGACAAGCCCGGCAGCAAAGTTCTCTACATCCACGCCGAACAATTTGTTTCAGATGTGGTTAAGGCCTACCAGCGCAAGACTTTCGACGAGTTCAAGGAGCGTTACCACTCGCTTGACCTTTTGCTGATCGACGACGTCCAGTTCTTCGCCAACAAGGACCGCACGCAAGAAGAGTTCTTCAACGCCTTCGAGGCCCTGCTGGCCAAAAAGAGCCACATCGTGATGACGTCCGACACCTATCCCAAGGGCCTGACGGACATCCATGAGCGCCTGGTTTCGCGCTTCGATTCGGGCCTGACGGTGGCCATAGAGCCGCCGGAGCTTGAAATGCGGGTGGCCATCCTGATCAACAAGGCCAAGGCCGAAAGCGCCGAGATGCCCGAGGAAGTGGCCTTCTTCGTGGCCAAGAACGTGCGCTCCAACGTACGCGAGCTCGAAGGCGCGCTGCGCAAGATCCTGGCCTATTCGCGCTTCAACCAGAAAGAGATCTCCATCGCCCTGGCCCGTGAGGCACTGCGCGACCTGCTGTCCATCCAGAACCGCCAGATCAGCGTCGAGAACATCCAGAAGACGGTGGCCGACTATTACAAGATCAAGGTCGCCGACATGTACAGCAAGAAGCGCCCGGCCAGCATTGCCCGCCCGCGCCAGATTGCCATGTACCTGGCCAAGGAGCTCACCCAGAAGAGCCTGCCCGAGATCGGCGAGCTGTTCGGCGGGCGTGACCACACCACGGTGCTGCACGCCGTGCGCAAGATTTCCGGCGAGCGCCAGCAGCTGACCGAACTGAACCAGCAGCTGCACGTGCTCGAACAGACCTTGAAGGGCTGATCAAGATGGCCCCGCAAACCCTGTTGATAGTTCTGGCACAACCCATGGGTTGTCCACAGGGGTCAGTTTCAGATGCGGGTTATCCCAAGTCAGCGAGCACTGCGGAACACGGCCGCGCACAGGGTTTTAAAGTGCGCAAGTCGTTGATAAAACAGGGGAAAATAGCGCTTGTCCACAGCGGGGGCGCTCCCTTATCTAACTACTACTAAGTTAATTAAAGAAATTAAGAGAAGAGAGAAAGACATGATCGTCCTGAAGGCAACCCAAGACAAAGTCCTCTCGGTCCTGCAATCCGTCGCGGGCATCGTGGAGCGCAGGCACACCCTGCCGATCCTGGCCAACGTGCTGATCCGCAAGACGGGCAGCTCGCTGCAGCTCACGACGAGCGACCTCGAAATCCAGATCCGCACGACAGCCGAACTCGATGGCGACAGCGGCAACTTCACCACCACGGTGGGTGCCCGCAAGCTGATCGACATCCTGCGCACCATGCCGGCCGACCAGACCGTGAGCCTGGAATCGAACGCCAGCAAGCTGATCCTCAAGGGCGGCAAAAGCAAGTTCACGCTGCAGACGCTGCCGGCCGAAGACTTCCCGCTGGTGCAGGAAGCCGCGAGCTTTGGCCCGGTCTTCAGCGTGCCGCAAAAGACGCTCAAGGACCTGCTCAACCAGGTGGCGTTTGCGATGGCCGTGCACGACATCCGCTACTACCTCAACGGCATCCTGTTCGTCGCCGAAGGCAAGCAGCTTTCGCTGGTGGCCACCGACGGCCACCGCCTGGCATTTGCATCGGCCACGCTGGACGTGGAAGTGCCGCGCCAGGAAGTGATCCTGCCGCGCAAGACGGTGCTGGAAATGCAGCGCCTGCTGTCCGACAAGGAAGGCGCGATCGAGATGCAGTTCGCCAGCAACCAGGCCAAGTTCAGCTTCGAAGGCATGGAGTTCGTCACCAAGCTGGTCGAGGGCAAGTTCCCCGACTACAACCGCGTGATCCCCAAGAACCACAAGAACCACATCCTGCTGGGCCGCCTGCCGCTGCTGGCCAGCCTGCAGCGCACCGCGATCTTGACCAGCGAAAAGTTCAAGGGCGTGCGCCTGAACATCGAGCCGGGCACGCTGCGTGTGGCTTCGAACAATGCCGAGCAGGAAGAAGCCGTGGACGAGCTCGACATCGACTACGGCGGTGACGCCATCGAGATCGGCTTCAACGTCACGTATCTCATCGACGCGCTGGCCAACATGGACCAGGAAATGGTGAAGATGGAACTGGCCGATTCCAACAGCTCCGCGCTGCTGACCATCCCCGACAACGCAGGCTTCAAGTACGTCGTGATGCCGATGCGAATTTAGGCCCCTTCGCCCCGAACGGTGTCATTGCCAACCCGCTGCGAAAGCGGGTTTGGTCATTCAAGAGATAGGTAAAAGCTGAATATGTCTGAAGAAAAAGCGCAAGACGGATCGAACGAAGTGGGCGACGGCGGCGAAGGAAGTTCCAATTTCCAGCCCAAGATCGACACCAACCAGGCCGGCGCGAGCGCTGCCTATGGCGAGGGCTCGATCCAGATCCTGGAAGGCCTGGAAGCGGTGCGCAAGCGCCCCGGCATGTACATCGGCGACACGTCCGACGGCACCGGCCTGCACCACCTGGTGTTCGAGGTGGTCGACAACTCCATCGACGAAGCGCTGGCCGGGCATTGCGACGACATTTTGGTGACCATCCACACCGACAACTCGGTGAGCGTGGTTGACAACGGCCGCGGCATCCCGACGGGCATCAAGCTCGACGACAAGCACGAACCCAAGCGCTCGGCGGCCGAGATCGCGCTGACCGAGCTGCACGCCGGCGGCAAGTTCAACCAGAACAGCTACAAGGTCTCGGGCGGCCTGCACGGCGTGGGCGTGAGCTGCGTGAACGCGCTTTCCAAGATGCTGCGCCTGACGGTGCGCCGCGACGGCAAGGTGCACACCATGGAGTTCAGCAAGGGCTTCGTGCAGAACCGCATCATCGAGACGGTGGGCGGTGTTGAAGTCTCACCCATGCAGGTGATGGGCGACACCGAAAAGCGCGGCACCGAAGTGCACTTCCTGCCCGACACCGACATCTTCAAGGAAAACAACGATTTCCACTACGAGATCCTGAGCAAGCGGCTGCGCGAGCTGAGCTTCCTGAACAACGGCGTGCGTATCCGCCTGAAGGACGAGCGCAGCGGCAAGGAAGACGACTTCTCCGGCGCCGGTGGCGTCAAGGGCTTCGTCAACTTCATCAACAAGGGCAAGACGGTGTTGAACCCCAACATCTTCCACGCCATGGGTGACCGCCAGAGCGACCAGCAGACCAACATCGGCGTGGAAGTGGCGATGCAGTGGAACAGCGGCTACAACGAGCAGGTGCTGTGCTTCACCAACAACATCCCCCAGCGTGACGGCGGCACCCACCTGACGGGCCTGCGCGCGGCCATGACGCGGGTGATCAACAAGTACATCGACGACAGCGAGCTGGCCAAGAAGGCCAAGGTGGAAGTGACGGGCGACGACATGCGCGAAGGCCTGACCTGCGTGCTGAGCGTGAAGGTGCCCGAGCCCAAGTTCTCGAGCCAGACCAAGGACAAGCTGGTGAGCTCGGAAGTGCGCGGCCCGGTGGAAGACATCGTGAGCAAGCTGCTGTTCGACTACCTGCAGGAAAAGCCCAACGACGCGAAGATCATCGTGGGCAAGATCATCGAAGCTGCGCGCGCGCGCGAAGCCGCCCGCAAGGCCCGTGACATGACGCGCCGCAAGGGCGTGCTCGACGGCATGGGCCTGCCCGGCAAGCTGGCGGACTGCCAGGAGAAAGACCCGGCGATGTGCGAGATCTACATCGTCGAGGGTGACTCCGCCGGCGGCTCCGCCAAGCAGGGACGCGACCGCAAGTTCCAGGCGATCCTGCCGCTGCGCGGCAAGATCCTGAACGTGGAAAAAGCGCGCTACGAAAAGCTGTTGACCAGCAATGAAATTTTGACGCTGATCACCGCCCTGGGCACGGGCATCGGCAAGGCCGGCGGCACCACGGGGAATGACGACTTCAACGTCGCCAAGCTGCGCTACCACCGCATCATCATCATGACCGACGCCGACGTGGACGGCGCGCACATCCGCACGCTGCTGCTGACCTTC
>CALRME020000227.1:0-5634 GCA_943369045.1 Sphingobacterium thalpophilum | reverse complement strand
AGCATCCGCTACACCGAGCGCCTGGCCGAGGCCGGCATCGAGCCGTCGGTGTGCAGTAAGGGCGGCAGCTACGACAACGCCCTGGCCGAAACGATCAACGGGCTCTGCAAGGCCGAACTGATCCACCGCCGAGCGCCGTGGAAGACCAGGGAATCTGGCGAGCTGGCCACGCTGGAATGGGTAGCCTGGTTCAACAACCATCGCCTGTTGGCGCCCATCGGCTGCATCCCGCCTGCAGAGGCCGAGGCGAACTACTACCGCCAACTCGCCGATCAAGCCGCTGCGGTGGTGGCCTGACCTAATCCAAACAGCCTCCACGAATTCCGGGGCGGTTCAGTTGGCCAAAGACCTGGGCATCAGCCCGAAGACGGTGGATGTTCATCGGGCTAGCGTCATACACAAATTGCTCGTCAGCAGCAGTGCTGAGCTGATCGAGCTGATGGAAACCACGCGGTGCGTGTCGAAAAGCGGGTAGCACCACCAAGGTGCCCATGGAAATGGCTGCGGCGTCCGAATCAGTCGCCGGCTGCATCGGTTCGACTGTCCACATGCCTCGGAATCTCGTAAAGAGAAAACGTCGGCAACAGGCTTCGCGCAAATCTGAAATTCCGTACTTTTTCCGTACCGACAAGAAAAAAGCACCTAGCCTTTCGGCTAAGTGCTTGATCTTCCTACCGTATTTGGTAGGCGCGAATGGACTCGAACCATCGACCCCCACCATGTCAAGGTGGTGCTCTAACCAGCTGAGCTACGCGCCTAAAGTTGTCCGAGCCTGCGATTATAGCAGAGGCTTTCGCGCCGGTTCAGACCAACTCGCCCGACCGCGCCACAACGCACCCTTTTGACACCACCAGGTCACGCACGGGACGGCTGACCACCGCCTCTGCAACGTTGGCCGCGCGGACCAGCACGAAGTCCGCGCGGCACCCCAGGCCGAGCCCGTGGCGCGCAAAGCCGCACGCATCGGCAGCGGCGCCGGTCACGCAATCAAAAGCCGCCTGCACTTCATCGTCGCGCCGCAGGTTGTTGCGCATGCCGATCAGCATCGCGCGCTCCAGCATGTCGGGCGTGCCATAGGGTGTCCAGGTATCGCGAATGCCGTCGTTGCCGCCGCCCACCGTCACGCCCGCCGCCCGGCATTCCAGCAGCGGCGGCACGGGCCGCGAAGGCGTGCCTGTCGTGATGATCGCGACGCGAAGCCGCGCCATGCGCTCCAGCAATTTCGCGCGAGTGTCCGCATCCACATCGCCCAGGCAGAAACAATGGCTGATGGCCACACGGCCCTGCAGCGACAGCGCCTGCGTGCGGTCGAGAATCTGCGAAAGCGTATGGGCGCCCGCGTCGCCCGCTTCGTGCAGGTGAATGTCCAGTGGCACTTCGTGACGGCAAGCCAGGGCAAACAGAAGGTCCAGCGATTCACCCGCGTTGCCGTCGATGGCCTGCGGGTCCAGGCCGCCCAGCACATCCGCGCCTTCCTGCAGCGCTTCTTCAAGCAGTTGCGCGGTACCAGGCCGCAGCAGCAGGCCCGACTGGGGAAAGGCCACGACCTGTATTTCCATGACGCCGCGCATCTGCTCCCGCATCGCCACAACCCCGCGCAGGTGCTTGAGCCCGGCGTCGGTGTCGATGTCCACATGCGTTCGCAGCCGGGTGGTTCCGTTGGCCAGGAAGGCCTGGGCCAGGGCGAGCGATTGCAGCTGCGCGTCATGATCGACCTCGGCCCGCCAGCGCCTTTCGTTGTCGATGCGGTCGGTGAGTTGCGGCCCGACCTCGTTGCGGTACCAGGGCAGGCCCCACAGGGTCTTATCCAGGTGCGTGTGCGCTTCAACAAGGCCCGGCAAGAGCAAGGCGCCAAACCCGTCTTCGACCACCCCCTCCGGCGGCGCCAACAGCCCCGGGCCGACGGCGCTGATGACGCCGTCCTGCGCCAGCACGTCACAGGCCGGCCCGCCCATCGGCCTCACGTTGCGAAGCAGCAAGCCGGTCATGTGCGCTGCCCTCAGCGCCGGCGCGCCGAGCGCACGCCCTGCACTTCGTTGACCATGCCCAGCACCTTGGCCAGGCGCTGCGAATCGGTGATTTCCACCGTGAACGTCATCCAGGCCGTGCCCTTGACCGACTGGGTCTGCACGCCGATCACATTCATTTTTTCCTTGGCCAGCAGTTCGGAAATGTCGCGCAGCAGGCCCTGGCGGTCCGCCGCCTCCACCGCCACGTCCACCGGGTAGACCGCGCCGCCCTCGACCTTGGGCTTGCCCCACTCCACCTCGATCACGCGCTCGTTGCTGCGCACGGCCAGTTCGCGGAAGTTGCTGCAGTCGGCGCGGTGGATGCTCACGCCCTTGCCGCGCGTGACGAAGCCGCCGATGGCATCGGGCGGCGCGGGCTTGCAGCACTTGGCCAGCTGGGTCATCAGCGAATCGATGCCTACCACCAGCACGCCGCCCTTGGGCGTCTTTTCGGTGTTACGCGACTTCTTCAGGAGCAGGAAGTCGTCCTGCGGCAGCGGCGCTTCGGGCGGACGCAGCAGCATCTCGATGTTGCGCAGCGAGAACTCGTCCTTGCCCACCACGCCGAACAGATCGTCGGCCGACTTGAAGCCCAGCTGGGAGGCCAGGTCTTCCAGCTTGATGGCCGTCTTGCCCTCGCGCTGCAGCAGTTTTTCCACCGCCTCGCGGCCGCGCGCCACGGTCTCGTGGCGGATCTGCTCATTGAACCAGGCGCGCACTTTGGCCTTGGCCCGATGTCTCACGAGGAAGCCCAGTTCGGCGTTGAGCCAGTCGCGCGACGGACCGCCCTCCTTGACCGTGGTGACTTCCACCGTCTGGCCGTTGTGCAGCGGCGTGTTCAGAGGCACCATCACGCCGTCGATACGTGCCCCACGGCAGCGATGCCCCAGGCTGGTGTGCAGCGTGTAGGCAAAGTCCACCGGCGTCGCACCTTGCGGCAACTCCACGATGGCGGCGTCCGGCGTCAGCACATAGATGCGGTCATCGAACAATCCGTCGGCCGAACCCGCCAGGTCGCGTTCCCAGGCCAGCAGCTGGTGCAGCACCGCGATCTTGGCGTCGTAGTCGCCGCTGGCCGACACACCCGCATAGCCCTTGCTGCCCGCCTCCTTGTAGGCCCAGTGCGCCGCCACGCCGTGCTCGGCATGGTCGTGCATGGGCTGTGTGCGGATCTGTATCTCGATCGGCTTGCCGCCTTCGTCGCGCACCACGGTGTGCAGCGACTGGTAGCCATTGGCCTTGGGCCGGGCGATGTAATCGTCGAATTCGGTTGCGATGGCATCGAATTTTTCGTGCACCCAGCTCAGGGCGGCGTAGCAGTCGGGCACCGAGGGCACGATCACCCGCAGCGCACGGATGTCAAACACGTTCTCGAAGTCCAGCGACTTCCCGCGCATCTTGCGCACGATGCTGTAGATGTGCTTGGGGCGCCCGCTCACATGGGCATGAATGCCCTGCCCCTTGAGTTCTGTTTCGAGCTGCGAGCGCAACTGCTCCACATAGCCTTCGCGCTCAGTGCGCTTTTCGTCGAGCAGCTTGGCCACTTCGCGGTAGGTCTCGGGCTCCAGGAAGCGGAAGGCCAGGTCTTCCATCTCCCACTTGACCTGCCAGATGCCCAGCCGGTTGGCCAGCGGCGCAAAAACATTGAGCGCCTCACGCGCCACGCTGGGGGGCGCCAGAGTCTTGCAGGCCGCATGCCAGCGCAGCGTCTGCAGCCGCGAGGCCAGCCGCAGCATCACCACCCGCAGGTCGCGCGAAAACGCCAGCAGCATCTTGCGCACGGTCTCGGTCTGCGCCTTGGGGTCGTCCACCACATGGCCCGCCTCCTGCGCACTGCGGGTCTGCTGCTGCACCTTTACTAGCTTGTTGGTCTCGATGGCCAGGGCGGCGTAGTTGTCGCCAAAGGCCTTGGCGATCACTTCCTGCGGCTTGTTCAGGTGGGTGGATGCGTAGACCAGGTAGCTGGCGGCCTGCATCGCCTCGGAGCCGCCCATGGATTTGAGGATGGTGGCGACCGCGTCGGCGTGGCCCAGCGTGTTCTCGCCCGTGTCCAGGGATTCGCCCGCGATGAAGGGCTCGGCGAAAGCGCGAGCCCGCGCAAGCGCGTTGGCCTGGACCGGCAGGCTCTGTTCGGCAGCCGCGATCAGTTCAGGAACTTGCGCGGAATCAGGTGGGTCCGCCGTCAGGCTTTTCATGGGAGGGCGGTCTGAGAAGGAACGAGGTCAAGACCTCGACCTGGTTCGGGTTGACGAAGGTAGGCGCATGGCCCACGCCTTCGAATTCGACAAGGCGCGCCCTGGGGCCGCGCTGCGTCATGGCCTGCGCCGTCTCGCGCGACAGCAGGTCCGATTGCGCGCCGCGCGTGAGCAGCGTGTCCGCCTTGATGTTGTCATAGAGTTGCCACAGCGCCTCCTGCCCCTGCAACGCCACCTCTTGCGTAACGGTGCGGAAGGGCACGCCAATGGCCGGGTCGTAATGCAGCGTGAAGCCGCCGTCGGCATGCGGCTTGACCATGGCCTGCGACAGCGCAAGCCATTGCTGCGGTGTGTGGGGCCCGAAGCTGGTGGAAATGGCCCACATGGCATCTGCCGCCTGCTGCACCGAATCAAAACGCCCGGTATTGCCCAGGTAGGTGCCTATGCGCGCCAGGGCCTGCCACTGGATGGCTGGTCCGACGTCGTTGAGAACCAGCCGGCGCACAGGCGCCGGCAAGGGAAGGCCCGGCGTGCCGCACAACGCCATGCCGATCAGGCCACCCATGCTCGTGCCCACCCAGTCCAGCATGGCGACGGACGCCTGCTGGTGCAGCTGCGCCAGCAGGGCCAGCATGTCCCCGGCATAGCTGGGAATCTGGTAGCCCAGGGGGTCCTTGAGCCAGTCGCTGCGGCCGCGGCCCACGACATCGGGGCAGACCACGCGCAGCTGGCCGTCCGCAGCGGAAACCAGCCCCTGCGCCAGCACGTCAAAGTCACGGCCCTGGCGCGACAGCCCGTGCGCGCACACCACCACATGACTTGCCTGCGCGTCGCCCCATTGCCAGTACGCCATGCGGTGGCCGCCCGAGGCGTCCGGGCAGGATACGTAGTTCAGCGTAGGTTCATGCATGGCTTGAAAAAACCCGGATACTGTCCGGTTCCCGTCTGTTGCACCCATCCTAATTCAATCGGAGAACCCTCATGCTCAAAGGCAAAACCGCCCTCGTCACCGGCTCCACCAGCGGCATCGGCCTGGGCATTGCGAAGGCCCTTGCGCGCCAGGGCGCCAACATCGTCCTGAACGGTTTTGGCGACGTTGAAGGCCCCAAGGCGGAAGTCGCCGCGCTGGGTGTGAAGGTCGCCTATCACGGTGCCGACATGAGCAAGGCCTCCGAGATCGCCGACATGATGAAGTTTGCCGCCGCCGAGTTCGGCCGGGTCGACATCCTGGTCAACAACGCCGGCATCCAGCACGTCGCGCTGGTGGAAGACTTCCCGCCCGAAAAGTGGGACGCCATCATCGCCATCAACCTGACCAGCGCCTTCCACACCACGCGCCTGGCCCTGCCCGCCATGAAGGCCGCCAACTGGGGCCGCGTGATCAACGTGGCCTCGACTCACGGCCTGGTGGCCTCGCCGCAGAAGTCGGC
>CALRME020000226.1:0-5640 GCA_943369045.1 Sphingobacterium thalpophilum | reverse complement strand
AAGGCGTGCTGTTGGGCGGCTGGTTGGCCAGCGCGCCGGGCACGCCGGTCGCGGGGGCGCCGCTGCCGGCACCGCCGCCCGGTGCTTCAGACAGTTGCTGGCTGCGCACGGCGGCCGGTGAGCTGCCCTGGTTGGGGCCGTACATCTCGGCGGTGGATTCGGTCTGCGTGAAGTCGATGTCCGCCGTCACCTGGGCGCGCACGTTCTCGGCGCCGACGATGGGCTCGACGATGGCCAGGATGCGCGACGACAGGCTCATCTCGGCCTGACGCACGTACTGCAGCTGCGAGGCATCCAGCCCGTTGGGGGCGTCACCGGGAACTTGCGAGAGCAGGGCGCCGGTCTGGTCGACCACGCTCACCGCGCGCGGCTGCAGGTCGGGCACGCTGGAGGCGACCAGGTGCACGATGCCGGCGATCTGGTTGCGCTCCAGCGAGCGGCCGCCGTAGAGCGTGAGCATCACGGAAGCGGAGGGCTTTTGCTGTTCGCGCAGGAAGGCGGTCTGGCTGGGCAGGGCCAGGTGCACGCGGGCGGCCTGCACGGCCGACAGGGCCATGATGGAACGCGCCAGTTCGCCTTCGAGCCCGCGCTGGAAGTTCAGCCGCTCCTGGAACTGGGTGGTGCCGAATTTCTGGTTCTCCATCAGCTCGAAGCCGATGGTGCCGCCCTTGGGCAGGCCTTGTGATGCGAGCTTCAGCCGCGCCTCGTGAACCTGCTCGGCCGGCACCATGATGGCGCCGCCGCCTTCGCTGAACTTGTGCGGCACGTTCATCTGTGCCAGCGCCGCGATCACCGCGCCGCCATCCTTGTCGTTGAGGCTGGTGTAGAGCACGCGCCAGTCCGGCTGGCGGCTGAACATCAGCCCCAGCGCCACGACGGCCATCAGCAGCGCCGCCCCGATACCCAGGGCGATCTTGTTGCGCCCGGGCAGCTCGCCCAGGCGGTTCAGCGAGATCGGGGGCCGGGCGGGCAGCTTGTCGGCGAGTGCGGCGGGAGCGAAGGTGGTGTCCATGTCTTCTTTGGGAATGCTGGAGTGCGGGGCTATTGTTGGCCGCACCCGCAAAAACTTGAGCGCCGATATGCGGGGCAATACCGCCGCTATTTCAAGCAGTGTTGGACCACCGCAGGGCTAAAGTTATTGCCATGGACATCAAATCTGCCACCTCCGGACTGCCGACGCCGCTGCTCGACGCGCTCAAGCGCAATGCCTCGGCGCAGAAAACGCAGGCTGCACCGGCGGCACAAGGCCCGTCCTTCACCGGCGCCATGGACAAGGCCCTGCGCAGCGTCAGCGCTACGCAGGAAGAAGCCGCGCGCATGGCTGAAGCATTCCAGGTCAACCCCGCCGGCGTCAGCCTGGAGCAGACCATGGTTGCGTCGCAGAAGTCCCAGATCGCCTTCCAGTCGGCGCTTCATGTGCGCAACCGCCTGGTGTCCGCTTACAGCGACATCATGAACATGCAGGTTTGAGCCCGCTGGCGCTACGCCTCCGGGTAGGCTAGCGCGCCGGGTATCCATGCCGGGGCGCAAGCGCACGCTCGCGGGCGACCGTTACCTCATGCCTGCAGGGTTGGTGTCAACACCGTGGTCTGCACGCCCACTCTGTAGCAACCGCGAATGGCGCCCGCGCCCCGGCACAGACACCCGCCACGCCTGCGGATGCTTCTTCAGTTCGGAGGGAAGCCAAGCAGCATCTGTGGGGCTTGCGGGGCATTTTTGGCCTGCGAGGCGCATTGATGCTGTATGGGTCGCGCGTCATTTGCATGACGGGGCCTGCACTCACAATGCACTAGGCGTCGCTACTAGATGCGCAGAGGACATGGCCCACAAGGATGGCCGGAACAAGGAAGACGGAAGCCCAAACACCAATCAAGATGGCTAGACCAGACTTTGTCATGCCAACGAACGACACCAACCAGCACAGCGCAAGTGCTGGATAGGCCAAGAACAAGATAAGCCTTCCCACGATGGCGCCGAAACCATCACTTGAATCATCAGCGGCAGGAGTATTGAGGTCTCGCTTCACCGACATGGGATCTGCCGGCTTCGCGAGCGGTCGCGCGCTGCCGAAACCGAAAGACACGCCGCAGTTCCAGCAACTTGGCGCTTGCGCATCAGCAAGTTCTGCGGAACAGCTGGAGCAGAAGGGCATCGTGCGGTCTAACCAAACGTCGGCCGTGGCAGATGCCGGATGAAGGTGTTACGGAATCGGTTTGGCACAGGAGTCCTCCTTGAGTGACTGTTCGTCTCGTTCTGGCGCGAGGTGTTCACTCTACCCCAGCCCCAAGCACATTCCGCGCGCCTCGCAGGCCAAAAAGCTTCCGCAAGGCGCACCGATACTGCTTGAGCGATTTCCAACCCAACGAGAGAAACAAGCCTCCCGCAGGCGTGGCGTGCGTAAGCGCCCCGGCACGGATACCCGGCGCGCTGGCCTGCACGGTGGAGTGGCGCCAGCAAGGAGGCAGGACTTCATGGATCCCGGGTTGAGCCCGGGATGACAGCCAGGGAAGCACTGGATTCCCGCCTTCGCGGGAATGACGAATACAGCCGGCGCAAGCCGGCCTAATGCAGCGCCGTACTCACCTCACTCACCACAAACGACTGCGGGTCGAGCATGGCGGGCAGGGGGTCGCAGATGCGGCGGATCATGGCGTCGTTGGCGACGATGGCGCGCAGGATGCGCATGCGCTCTTTCTGCTGCGTCGCGCTCAGCGGTTGCCGGTGCGTCATCTGTCGCAGCTTGACGATGACCACGGCGCAGGCGCCTTCCAGGCGGCAGACGCTGTCCCAGTCGCCTTCGCGGGCAGCCCTGAGCATCTCGTGGCTGGCGTTTTCCAGCGCGTTGTAGCAACGCAGCACGCCGGCCGCGTCTTCACTGGGGATGACGAAATCTTCCATGTCGTCCACCCTCAGGCCTGCAGGTTGGCGTGCTGGCGCGGGACCGGTGCGATCTCCGACCAGGTGCTGCGCAGGTCGCCCAGCAGGCGGGCCACTTCGGCCAGCGGCACGTCGCTGTTGTGCAGGTTGGCGATGAAAAGGCGCGAGACCATGTGGTCGTACAGGGCGCGCAGGTTGTCCGCCAGGGAGGGGTCGCCCTCGCTCTCGACCGAAGCCTTCAGGCCCTCGTCGATGATGCGCATGGCCTTGGACAGGGTCTTGACCTTGGTCTCGATGTCGCCGGTGGACAGCGCGTGGCGGGCCTGCAGGATGGCGGCGATGGCGCCGTCAAACAAGAGCATCACCAGCTGGTGCGGGCTGGCCTGCGACACCGCGGTGACGGTGTCGACATGGCGGTATTGTTCGATGGGTGGGAGCGGGTGGGCAAACATGGCTTTTAATCCTTGTCCAAGTTATCGGCCCCGCCGGCGCCTTCTTGAGCGCCGAAAAGCCGCAACTTTGGTCAGGTCAGCCCGAGAGCGGACTTCATCTGCGCCAGCTGCGAGTTCAGGCTCGACATCTGGGTGTCCAGCGTCTGGTACTGCTTGCGCAGCCGCGCCTCGGTGCGCGTGAGCTTGTCCTGCTGCGCGTCCTGCTCTTTCTGGTTGCGCGTCACCCGGTCCGTCAGTCCCGTGGTGCGGTTGCTCAGGATGCCGGTGGCCGAAGTGAAGGAACTGGCCCACTCCTTGAAGCGCACGCCAAAGCCGCGCGAATCCACGTCGCTGCCCACCTTGGCCTGGTTGAACAGCCTGGCCAGCTTCTCCGGCGTGGCCAGCAGCGGCGCAAGTTTTGTGTCGTTGACCTTGAGCGAGCCGTCGCGCTGCAGCTCGATGCCGGCGGCACTGAGGCTGTCCGGGCTGGACAGGCCGGTGACCGAGCCCTGCAGCATCCCGCGCATGGCATAGAGCAGGGCAGTGGCGGTCGAGTCGGCCTGCAGCGGGCCGTTGGCCGCGCCGCTGGGGTCGGAATTGGTCTGCGCCTTCAGCAGCGCGTTGAGGCCGTTGTAGGCGTTGACGAAATCGTTGACGTTCTTGCGGACGGCGACGGTCTCTATCGACACCGTCAGGTCCACCGGCGCGGTGGTGATCTTCTTGAGGTTGAGCGTGACGCCGGTAACCACTTCGGCCGGTGTGTTGGTCGCGCTGGTCAGCGCCAGGCCATTGAGCGTGTACTTGGCGTCCTGCGCGCCCTGGGTCTGGCTCAGGTTCTTGCCGGCGCCAACGGTGGCGGCCGGGTCCCAGGCCAGGGCCGACAGGCCGGCGGCGTCGGTGTTGTTGCCGTCGTCGTCGGTGGCCGTCAGGCGTATTGAGCTGTCAGCGCCGTCGGCGCTGCGCAGCACCAGGCGCGAACTCCCGCCACTGGTGACGATGCTGGCCGTGACGCCGGCCGCGGCGGTGTTGATCGCATCGCGTATGCCGGCCAGCGTCTGGTTGCCTGAATCGATGGTGATGGGCTTGGGGGTGCTGCCGCTTTTCGCGGTGAACACGCCTGCGGCGGTGGTGCCGATTTCCAGCGTCAGCGTGCCGGTGCCCACAAAGGTACCTGTGGTGGCATAAGGCCCGCTGGCCAGCGACTGGGGCTGGGCCAACTGCTCGACTTCCATCGTGTACTTGCCGGCGACCGCCGTGCTGGTGGCCGTGGCCGAAATGGCGGCCGAGTCGGTGCTGTCGCTGCGCAGCGGGTTCCAGGCGGTGGCCGAAGTGAGCGTGCTGGCGATGTCGCCCAGGCCCGACAGCTGGCTCTTGAGCGAGCCGAAGGCCGACAGCTTGGTCTGGATGCTGCTGGCGCTGGTCTGCAGCAGCGTGAGTGGCCGCTTCTCCAGCGCCATCAGCGAAGTGACGATGCTGTTGACGTCGAGGCCGCTTCCGACCCCGGTGCTGGTGATGGCGGGCACGGTTTACTTCTTTCGCTGTGGATTAATTGCGCAGCAGCGACAGCACTTGCTGGGGCAGCTGGTTGGCTTGCGACAGCATGGCGTTGCCGGCCTGCTGCAGGATCTGGGCGCGGGTCATGTTGGCCGTCTCGGCCGCGAAGTCCGTGTCCATGATGCGCGAGCGCGCGGCGGTGGTGTTTTCCGAGGCGATCTGGATGTTGGAGATCGTGCTCTCGAAGCGGCTTTGCACGGCGCCGAGCGTGGCGCGGGCGCTGTTGATCTGCGACAGGGCGGCGTCGCACTGCTGGATGGCCAGCTGCGCGCTGCCGTAACCGCTGACGTCCAGCGATGCCATGTTGGCGCTGGGTGCGGCGGTGGCCGAGTCGGCGGCAACGAAGCCGACGGCGGCGCCGGCCGCGCCGGTCAGCGTGATCGTGGCGGCCGAGGTCATCACGATCTTGTTGTTCTGAGTGTCCAGGAAGGCGCCGACGCCGGTCGTGGTGGAAATGCGGTTGATGGCGTCGACCACCTGGGCCTGGCGTTCCTGTGTGGTGCCGGCTGCGGGGATGACGCCGATGTCGGTGCCGTTGATGGTCAGGTCGCCCAGCGAGGTGGCCGTCAGCGTGCTGATGGCGGTGGAGCTCTGCGTGGAAGCGCGGTTGACCACGCCCATGCCCGAGAGCTGCGCGTTGGTGATGTTGGCCACGGTGATGGACTGGCCGGCATCGGCACCGACCTGGAACTTGGCCGAGGTGAACGAGCCGTCCAGCAGCTTGGTGCCGTTGAAGCTGGTGCCCATGGCGACGCGGTCGATTTCTTCCTTGAGCTGG
>CALRME020000225.1:0-5704 GCA_943369045.1 Sphingobacterium thalpophilum | reverse complement strand
ACTCGCCCTTGCTGGCCGAGGAGCGTGCGATGTCCAGGTTGATGACGTCGGCCGACAGCCGGGTGGCGGCGATCTCGAAGGTGGTGCGCGTGCGCGTACTGTTCTCGAAGAACAGGTTGAACACGCTCTTGCCGCGCAACAGCGGCACCTTCTTGACCTCGCGATCGCTCACGCTGACAAAGCTGGCGGCCGTGTCGAGGATGTGTGTGACGATGTCGCGCGGGAGGCCCTCCACCGACAGCAGGTGGATGAGCTCACCGTTCTTGTTGAGCTGGGGGTTGCGCTTGTAGAGCACCTTTTAAGCTCCTTCCACGTTGAAACTGAATTTGCCCGAATCGTCCCTTGCGAGAGCCAGGGCCTGCGTTGGGGCCAGAGCGACACGCGCGCCGGCGTAGTCGGCCTGAACCGGCAGCTCGCGGCCGCCGCGGTCGACCATCACGGCCAGCTTCACGCTGGCGGGACGGCCGTAGTCGAACAACTCGTTGATGACGGCACGGATGGTGCGGCCGGTGTAGAGCACGTCATCGAGCAGCACAATGTGCGCGCCGTTCACGTCAAACGGCAGCCGCGTCTGCTGGCCGCCACCCGACAGGCCGCGCTGGGCGAAGTCGTCGCGGTGCATGGCCGAGGAGATGATGCCGGGTTCGCCGGCCAGGGCCATGTCCTTTTGCAGGCGTTCGGCCAGCCAGGCACCACCGGAAGTGATCCCCACCAGGCGCGTGTCCGCGCCGCTGAGCTGCTGGACGCCGCGCAGCAGTTCGCGGTACAGCGCTTCGGCATCGAGAAGAAGTGCCCCCACGCTTGTCGCTGCGCGTACTGCGCTGCCCCCCGAGGGGGCGCTCGCGCCTTGGGGCGGCCCGGCGTCGCTCGGCGTACTCATGGAAGACTCCTCAAGAACTGTTCAAGAATGATGCAGGCCGCGCCGGCATCGGGGTCGGATGCGCCTTCGGACAGCGCGGCGGTGGTGCTGTAGCGCTCATCCACCTCGAACACCGGCAGCCTGACCTGGGCGCGCAGCTGGCGCGCGAATTTCTTCGCCCGCGCCGTGTTTTCGTGGCTGGCGCCGTCGGGATGGAAGGGCACGCCCACCACCAGGGCATCGGGCTGCCATTCCTTCACTCGCAGTTGCACCTGGACCAGGCGCGCATCGCCGCCTTCGGCCCGGATCGTCGGTTGCGGCGTGGCAGTGCGCAGCATGCGGTTGCCGACGGCAACGCCCGTGCGTTTCAGGCCGAAATCGAAAGCGAGAAAAGTCTGGAAGGAAAGGGGAACGTCGAGCACCACGGTGCTCATGCGTGCCCCGCATCCGGAGACAGCATCCAGGCTTCAAGGCCCAGCAGCTTCAGGGCCTTGGCGTAGCGCTCTTCCACCGGCGTGTCGAAGATCACACCCACGTCGGCGCCGACGGTGAGCCAGCTGTTCTCCGCCAGCTCGGATTCGAGCTGGCCCTCGCCCCAGGCCGCATAGCCAAGCGAGACCAGCACCTTGCGCGGGCCGGCACCGGTGGACATGGCTTCCAGCACATCCTTGGAGGTGGTCATTTCGAGCCCGCCGGGAATCGTCATGGTCGAGGCATAGACCGATTCGTTCGGGTTGGCATCCGCCGCGAAGATCGGCTCGTGCAGGACGAAGCCGCGCTCGGTCTGCACCGGGCCGCCATGGAACACGGGCGTTCCCATCAGGTCGTCGCGGCGCAACGGCAGCTCGACCTTGTCGAACAGGTTCTTGATGTTGATGTCGCTGGGCTTGTTGATCACCAGGCCCAGCGCGCCGCGTTCGCTGTGCTCGCACAGGTAAACCACGCTGCGGGCAAAGGCCTCGTCTTCCAGTCCCGGCATGGCGATCAGGAAATGATGCGTCAGGTTGATGGAAGGGGCATCGGCAGGCATGATCGGGCATTTTAACCCTCCGGCGCAGGTGCCCCCAGATGGACAAGACGTATCCCGCCGGCCTGGTATGGTTTCGCCGCGACCTGCGCGCCGATGACAACGCCGCGCTGTACCACGCGCTCAGATCGTGCCGCCAGGTGCATTGCGTATTTGTCTTCGACAGCGCCATCCTGGAGCCGCTGCCGCGCGAGGACCGGCGCGTGGAGTTCATCCGCGAATCGCTGGTCCGGCTCGACGAAGACCTGCGCCAGCGCAGCGGCGACGCGCACGGCGGGCTGCTGGTGCGGCATGCGGCCGCAGTGCATGAAATTCCCCGGCTGGCGCGCGAACTGGCGGTGCAGTCGGTATTCGCCAACAGCGATTACGAGCCGCAGGCCGTGGCGCGGGACGCGAAGGTGTTCGGTGCACTGGCCGATGCCGGCATCGCCTTCCACCTGGGAAAGGACCAGGTCATTTTCGAACGCGAGGAACTGCTGACGCAGACCGGCAAGCCGTATGTGGTGTTCACGCCCTACAAGAACGCCTGGCTGGCCAAGGTCGACAGCTTCTACCTGAAGCCGTATCCGGTGGAGAAGTACCAGTCCGCATTGGCACCCCGGCCCGAAGGACACCGGCATGGCGTGACGTCACTGGACGCGCTCGGCTTCAAGGCTACCAACCTGGCGGAACTGAAAATCCCCGTGGGAGCCACCGGGGGCGAGGAATTGTTCGCGGACTTCATGCACCGCATCGAGCGCTATGGCGACACCCGGGACTTTCCGGCCGTCAAAGGCCCCAGCTACCTGGGCGTGCACTTGCGCTTTGGCACGGTGTCATTGCGCCGCCTGGCCGGCAAGGCGCATGCCCTGGCCCAGGAGGGCAACCCTGGTGCGGCCGTATGGTTGAGCGAGCTGGTCTGGCGCGATTTTTACTTCCAGATCCTGGCCAATTTCCCTCACGTGGCCGACGCGGCCGACGGCCAGAGCCGCAGCTTCAAGCCCGACTACGACAAGATCAGGTGGGAACACGGCAAGCACGCGAACGAGCTGTTTGCCGCCTGGTGCGAAGGCCGCACCGGCTACCCGCTGGTGGATGCGGCGATGGCCCAGATCAACCAGAGCGGCTACATGCACAACCGGCTGCGCATGGTGGTCGCGAGCTTCCTGTGCAAGGACCTGGGCATCGACTGGCGCTGGGGCGAGCGCTACTTCGCCGAAAAGCTCAATGACTTCGACCTCTCGGCCAACAACGGCGGCTGGCAGTGGGCCAGTTCCAGCGGCTGTGACGCCCAGCCCTACTTCCGCATCTTCAACCCCGTGAGCCAGAGCCAGAAGTTCGATGCCGACGGCAAGTTCATCCTGAGGTACCTGCCCCAGCTGGCGGGCCTGCCGCCGGCCGCGCTGCATGCGCCGTGGACGGCCAATCCCGTGGAACTGGCGGCGGCGGGTGTGGAGATCGGGAAGAACTACCCGGCCCCCGTCGTGAAGCACGACGAGGCCAGGGAGAAAACGCTGCAGCGTTACGCGGTGGTCAAGAAAGCCTGAGGGTTAGCCGGATCAGGCGGTGACCGCAGCGCTGCAGTAGTGCTTGACCAGGCTCAGCAGCTCTTCTTCCGAGTACGGTTTGCCCAGATAGTTGTTGACGCCCAGCTCCATCGCGTGCTCACGGTGCTTCTCGGCAATGCGGGACGTGATCATGATGATGGGCAATGCTGCAAGCCGCGAGTCGCCCCGGATGTTGCGCGCCAGGTCAAACCCATCCATGCGCGGCATCTCGATGTCCGACAGCACCACGGTGGGCAGTTCATCGGCAAGCTTTTCCAGCGCCTGCAGGCCGTCGGCCGCCAGCACCACACGGTAGCCTTCGCGCTGAAGCAGGCGCTGCGTCACACGGCGCACGGTGATGGAATCGTCCACCACCATCACCAGCGGGATCTGGGGCGCGGCCTGCATCACCTGCGGCACCGGCATGCGCGTGCCCGCCTGTTCCAGCACTTCCGGCTGGGCCTGGTCGGCGCTGAGCTGGCGCGCCTGCTCGCCGTAAACCGTGGTCAGCGCCACAGGGTTGTAGATCAGCACCACGGCACCCGATGCCAGCACCGTCATGCCGGCCAGGCCGGGCAGGCGGGCCAGTTGCGGGCCGAGGTTCTTGACCACCACTTCCTGGTTGCCCAGCACTTCGTCCACGTGCACGGCAATGCGCTGCGCGGCGCTTCGGAACACCACCACCGTCATCGTGCGGCCTTGCGGCTCGACGCTTTTTTGCGAAGCCTGCAGCAGTGCGCCGGACCAGAAGAAGGGGAGTGACTCCCCGCCAATCTCGTACTGGCCGCTGTTATAGGCCTGCTGCAATTCCTTGGGCGTGGCGCGGCGCACGATTTCAACCAGGTTGGCTGGAACGCCAATCGAGAGGTTGCCGCTGCGCACCATCACCACCTGCGTGACGGCCGTGGTCAGCGGCAGCACCAGCTTGAAGTTGGTCCCCTTGCCAGCTTGGGTTGTGGTCTCGATGCGACCACCCAGTGCGTTGACCTCGGAGCGGACCACGTCCATGCCAATGCCGCGGCCAGCCAGTTCCGTGACCTGCGTCGCGGTCGAAAACCCGGGCATGAAGATCAGGTTGGCCGCGTCAGCGTCGCTCAGCGGCTGTTCCGGCGTGATCAGGCCCTGCGCAATGGCCTTCTCGCGAATACGCGCAATGTTCAGGCCGGCACCGTCGTCATTGAATTCCACCGACACGTCGTTGCCAGCCTGGTGCAGGCCGATCAGGATCGTACCGGCGGCGTCCTTGCCGGCTTGCGTACGCACCGCCGGGTCCTCGATGCCGTGGGCAACGCAGTTGCGCAGCAAGTGCTCGAACGCCGGCGTCATGCGGTCCAGCACGCCGCGGTCCATTTCAATGGAGCCGCCGGTAATGTCCAGCTTGACCTGCTTGCCGGTGTCCTTGGAGGCCTGGCGCACCACGCGGTAGAGGCGGTCGGAGATGCCCTCGAACTCCACCATGCGGGTGCGGAGCAGGTCGCGCTGCAATTCGCGCGTCTGGCGGGCCTGGGCGATCAGGTCGTCTTCGGTCGCTTCCACCGTGCGCTGCAGACTGCGCTGCACCGTGGCCACGTCGTTGACCGACTCGGCCATCATGCGGGTGAGCTCCTGCACGCGGGTGAAGCGGTCGAATTCCAGCGGGTCGAAGCCCGCAGCCGAATCCTTGGCCTGCGCCAGCCGTGACTGCATCTGCGACTCGGCCTGCAACTCGATGTCGCGCAACTGGCTGCGAAGGCGGTCCAGGTTGCCCGAGAGGTCGCCCAGCGAGCCGCGCAGCTGGCTCAGTTCTGCCTCCAGCCGTGAACGCGTGATCATCACTTCACCGGCCTGGTTGACCAGGCGGTCCAGCAGCTGCGAACGCACACGCACGGCCTGGTTGGATGCGGCGCGCAAGGGCGCAAGGATGCTGGCCGAAGGCTGGGCCACCAGCGAACGCTTGGCGGCAGGCGCATCGGCCGTCTGGGCGGCAGGCTCATCAGCTGCGGCCTGCGCAGCCGGCGCCCGGTCAATTTCAGGCTCCGCCGCCACCGGCGACAAGCCACCATTGGCGCTCAGCACGTCGAAATTGGCCTGCATGCCGTCAAAGCGGTGCAGCAGCGGCTCGAACTCGGTGGACTGGATGTTCTCCGATCCCACCTGCTCGATTTCGGATTCCATGCGGTGCGCCAGCTCGCCCAGGCGCAGCGCGCCGGCCAGCCGGGCGCTGCCCTTGAGGGTGTGCAGAGCGCGCAGCACTTCGTCACGCGCACCACGGTTATCCGGGCGCGCCGACCACTGCCGCAGGGCGCCGCCCAG
>CALRME020000224.1:0-5714 GCA_943369045.1 Sphingobacterium thalpophilum | reverse complement strand
GTTCTTGAGCTTCTTGGTGCCGAACACCAGAACAACGATCAGCAGCACGACCAGCCAGTGCCAGATGGAAAATGAACCCATGGATTACTCCTAACGAATGGAAGTGATTTTAGTCGGGCAGCGAAGCCGCAAAGGGATTAACCCTTTGTAAGTGCTTGCCGCCTTCAGCCTTTGAGCCAGGGACGCGGGCCGCCCATGACGTGAACGTGCAGGTGGTGCACTTCCTGGCCGCCCTCGGCGCCGGTGTTGATGACCACCCTGTGGCCGCCTTCGGGATACGGCCGGCAGCCTTCCTGCAGCGCCAGCTTCGGCGCCAGCGACAGCATGCGGCCCAGCAGTTGCTCATGTTCGGGCCCGGCGTGCGCCAGAGAAGGGATGTGGGCCTTGGGCACCATCAGGAAGTGGATGGGCGCCCAGGGTGCAATATCGTGGAAGGCGAAGATGTCTTCGTCCTCGTACACCTTGCGGGACGGGATCTTGCCTTCGACGATCTTGCAGAAGATGCAGTTCGGGTCGTGCGCGCTCATGGTCAGTCGGGGGCTCCGTCGAAGGAGGAAGTCAGGAAGGGCGGGCGCCCGTCGTTAAAGCGCAGCCAGCCGCGAATGCAGCGGTACAGGTACCACAGGCCCACAACGCTCCAGGCGATCGCGCCTGGAAAGACAAACAGCAGCCACAGCGGCGAGCTCACCGCCAGCCACAGCAGGGTCCACCAGAAGGTGCGGATCATGTAGGTGTGGTGGCTGGCGTAGACCGAGTCGTGCTCGTCGCTGCGCTTGATGTAGTTCACGATCAGGGCGATCACGGCCAGCGTGCCCATGCTGGCCCAGGCGATGGTGTGCAGTGCGTACAGCACATGCATCACCGTGCGATCACCCGCCGTCTTGCCCTCGAACTCCGCAAAATTGGTCTCGCTCATTTCTCGGTCCCCTCACGGTCAATGGCCTTCCTCAAGGCCTTTTCCTCGATGCCGCTGGTGCCCTCGCGGCGCTCCAGCTCGGCGATCACGTCAGCGGGCGCCAGTCCGTAATGGGCCAGCGCAATCATGGAATGGAACCAGAGGTCGGCCACTTCACCGACCAGTTTCCGGGGGTCGCCGCCATGGTCCACGTCCTTGGCGGCCATCACGGTTTCGGTGGCCTCTTCGCCGATCTTCTTGAGGAAGGCATCGGGCCCCTTATGCAGCAAGCGGGCAACGTAGCTCGCCTGCGGGTCGCCGCCACGGGCCGGCTTGCGGCTTTCGATGATGGCGGCCAGACGGGCCAGGGAATCGTTGGAACTCATTGGAGGTCTTATCTGTAGATGGTTTCCGGGTCTTTCAAGACCGGCTCGGTCACCTGCCAGGCGCCGTCCCTGTAAATGCTGAAAAAGCAGCTGTGGCGGCCGGTATGGCAGGCGATGCCGGGCTCGTGGCCCAGCTGCGTCACCTTGAGCAGCAGAACGTCGTTGTCGCAGTCCATGCGGATCTCGTGCACCGTCTGTGCGTGGCCGGACTCCTCCCCCTTGAACCACAGCTTGCCGCGCGAGCGGCTGAAGTACACGGCCCGCCCCAGCTCGGCGGTCTTCTCCAGCGCCTCGCGGTTCATCCAGGCAAACATCAGCACATCATTGCTGCCGCGCTCCTGCGCAATCACGGGCACCAGCCCCTGCGCATCCCATTTCACTTCGTTGAGCCAGTCCATGGCGCCTATTGTCAGGCATACATCGGGCATACGCCCAAGCCGGCTAAAGCCGCACCGGAATGCCGCGTTCGGCCATGCGGGCCTTGGCCTGGCCCACCGTGAATTCGCCGTAATGGAAGATGCTGGCGGCCAGCACCGCGTCGGCGCCGCCCTTCTGGATACCGTCGGCCAGGTGGTCGAGGTTGCCCACGCCGCCCGAGGCGATCACCGGCACGCCGACGGCGTCGCTTACGGCGCGGGTGAGCTCCAGGTCAAAGCCGGATTTGGTACCGTCGCGGTCCATGCTGGTCAACAGAATCTCCCCGGCACCGCGTCGGGCCATCTCGGCAGCCCAGGCCACGGCGTCCAGGCCGGTGTTCTTTCGCCCGCCGTGGCTGTAGACGTCCCAACCGGGGCCCCGGTTGGCGGCATCTTCGGCTGACCGCCGTTTCGCGTCGATGGCCACCACGATGCACTGGGCGCCATACTTGGCCGAAGCAGCCTCTATGACATCCGGGTTGGCGATGGCGGCCGAATTGAAGCTGGTCTTGTCAGCGCCAGCATTGAGCAGGCGCCGCACGTCTTCAACGGTGCGCACGCCACCGCCCACCGTCAGGGGAATGAATACCTGCGAGGCCACGGCCTCGATGATGTGCAGGATCAGGTCGCGGTCGTCGGAGGTGGCCGTGATGTCCAGGAAAGTGAGTTCGTCAGCGCCCTGCTCGTTGTAGCGGGCCGCGATCTCCACCGGGTCGCCGGCGTCGCGCAGCTCGACGAAGTTGACGCCCTTGACGACCCGCCCCCCCGTCACGTCCAGACAGGGAATGATGCGTTTAGCCAGCAAGCTCGCCGCCCAGCTCGTCGGCCCTGGCTTGCGCCTTGACGAAGTCGAGGTCACCGGAATACACGGCCCGGCCACAAATCACGCCCTCAATGCCTTCATCTTCCACGGCGCAGAGCTTCTCGATGTCGGCCATGTTGGACAGGCCGCCCGACGCGATCACCGGGATGGTCAGCGCCTGCGCAAGCTTGACGGTAGCGTCGATGTTGATACCCGATAGCATGCCGTCACGGCCGATGTCGGTGTAAATGATGGATTCGACGCCCCAGTCCTCGAACTTCTTGGCCAGGTCCACTACCTCGTGGCCCGTGAGCTTGCTCCAGCCGTCGGTGGCGACCTTGCCGTCCTTGGCGTCCAGGCCCACGATGATGTGGCCGCCAAACGCCGTACAGGCGTCCTTCAGGAAACCGGGGTTCTTGACGGCGGCGGTGCCGATGATCACGTAGCGCAGGCCGCCGTCGATGTATTTTTCGATGGTGTCCAGGTCGCGGATGCCGCCGCCCAGCTGCACCGGGATGTCGTCGCCCACGGCCTTGAGGATCGAGCGGATCGCCGCGAAATTCTGCGGCTTGCCGGCGAAGGCGCCGTTGAGGTCGACCAGGTGCAGGCGGCGCGCGCCGCGGTCCAGCCAGCTTTTCGCCATGGCGGCCGGGTCCTCGCTGAACGTGGTGGCCTGGTCCATGTCGCCTTGCTTGAGGCGCACACAGTGACCGTCTTTCAGGTCAATCGCTGGGATAAGAAGCATGGTGCCGGAAGCAGCAGTGGAGGGAGATCAGGGGGTCCAGTGAAGGAAATTGCGGTACAGGGCCAGGCCCTGGTCCGCGCTTTTTTCGGGGTGGAACTGGGTGGCGAAAATATTATCGCGTGCAATCGCCGCGGTAAAGCGCGCGCCGTAGTCGGCTTCGCCCACGCTGTGGTGCGCATCAGACGGTCGGGCGTAGAAGCTGTGCACGAAATAGAAGTAGCTGCCGTCAGGCACGCCTTGCCATACCGGGTGCGGCTGGGCCTGCCAGACCTGGTTCCAGCCCATCTGCGGCACCTTGTAACGGCTGCCGTCGGGCTGCAGGCGCCCGGCCAATTCGAACTTGAGAACCTCGCCGTGGATCAGGCCCAGGCCGTCGGTCGGTCCTTCGGTGCTGCGGTCCAGCAACATCTGCATGCCCACGCAGACGCCGAACATGGGCTTGGAGGCGGCCGCTTCCAGCACCGATTCCTGCAGGCCGGAATCGCGAAGCTCGCTCATGCAGTCGGGCATGGCGCCCTGCCCCGGCAGCACGATTCGCTCTGCGGCGCGCACTTCCTCAGGCCGCGAGGTGATGATGGCGCGAAAGCCAGAACCATCGGCCACGTGCTGCACCGCCTGCGAAACCGAGCGCAGGTTGCCCATGCCATAGTCGACAACTGCTACAGTTTTCATAGCTTCTAAAGCAAGACTGATGCGCTTTGCAGGCGTTTTTACTTCGAAACAAGACTCACAGCGAGCCTTTGGTGGACGGGATGGTGCCGGCCGAGCGCGGATCGAGCTCCAGCGCGAAGCGCAGGGCGCGGGCGAAGGCCTTGAAGACCGTTTCGCACTGGTGGTGCGCGTTCTCGCCGCGCAGGTTGTCGATGTGCAAAGTGACGAACGCGTGGTTCACGAAACCCTGGAAGAACTCGTGCGCCAGCTGGCTGTCGAAGGTGCCGATCATTCCGCTCTTGAAGGGCACGTTCATGATCAGGCCCGGGCGGCCCGAAAAGTCGATCACCACGCGGCTGAGGGCCTCGTCCAGCGGCACGTAGGCATGGCCGTAGCGGCGGATGCCCTTCTTGTCACCCACGGCCTTGAGCACGGCCTGGCCAAAGGTGATGCCCACATCTTCCACCGTGTGGTGGCCGTCAATGTGCAGGTCGCCATCGGCGCGGATGTCCAGGTCGATCAGGCCGTGGCGGGCGATCTGGTCGAGCATGTGGTCGAAGAAGCCGATCCCCGTGGCGAGGTTCGCCTTGCCCGTGCCGTCGAGGTTGACGCGGGCGGTGATTTTGGTTTCGGCTGTATTCCGGGTGACTTCGGCGATGCGGTCGGTGGTCATAGTGAGGCTTCGAGGGCGGCGAGCATTTGCGTATTCTCGCCTGCCGTGCCGACGGTCAGGCGCAGGCAGTTGGCCAGCAAGGGGTGCATCTTGGAAACGTTCTTCACCAGCACGCCTTTGGCCTTCATGCCATCAAAGGCTTTGGCCGCATCGGGCACCCGCACGAGGATCATGTTGGCGTCGCTGGGCCAGGCCTTCACACCGGGCATTTTGGCCAGTGCGTCCTGCAGGCGCGTGCGCTGCTCGCGGATGTCTTTGGCCTGCGCCTCGAACACCTCCTGGTAGCCCAGAGCAAACAGGGCGCATTCGCAGTTCAGGATGCTGATGTTGTAGGGAGGACGTACCTTGTCGATCTCGGCGACCAGCGCCTTCGGGCCCATCAGGTAGCCGATGCGCACACCCGCCAGGCCGAATTTGCTCATGGTGCGCATCAGCAGCACGTGCTGGCGCTTGCCAATGCGGCCCAGGTAGCTCTTGCTGGAGAACGGCTGGTAGGCCTCGTCCAGGATCACCAGGCCGGGCGCGGCATCGATGATTTTTTCAATCACCGCGTCGTCCCACAGGTTGGCCGTGGGGTTGTTCGGGTAGGCCAGGTAAATGATGGACGGCTGGTGCTGGGCAATCGCCGCCAGCATGGCGGCCTCGTCCAGCTCGAAGTCGGCGGTCAGGGGCACGCTGATGAACTTCAGGCCCTGCAGCTGCGCGCTCATGCCGTACATCACGAAGCCGGGCAGCGGCGCCAGGATGGAAGCGCCCGGCACGTCGCAGGCCATGGCCACCAGCGAAATCAACTCGTCCGAGCCATTGCCCAGCATGATGTCGAAGCCCTCGGGCATGCCGGCGTGGGCTGCCAGAGCCGCACGCAGGTCGTTGACGCGCTCGCCGGGGTAGCGGTTCAGGGCCAGCTGGCCCAGGCGCTCGCCCAGCTTGGCCTGCAGCTCGGGCGGAAGGCGGTGCGGATTCTCCATCGCGTCCAGCTTGGACAGGCCTTCCGAGGGCTGGATGGCGTAGGCGTGCATGGACTGCACGTCCTGGCGAATCAGTTTTTTCAGATCTCTTGCGGTCATTTCTTGAGCCTCATCTCGGCGGCGCGGGCATGGGCCTGCAGGCCTTCCCCATAGGCCAGTTCGGCGGCGATGGCGCCCA
>CALRME020000223.1:0-5727 GCA_943369045.1 Sphingobacterium thalpophilum | reverse complement strand
GACCAAGAAGCCCGTGATCGCCGTGTGCGGCGACAGCGCCTTCGGCTTCTCGGGCATGGAAGTCGAGACCATCTGCCGCTACAACCTGCCCATCTGCGTGGTGGTGTTCAACAACAACGGCGTCTACAAGGGCACCGATTCCAACCCGCTGGGCGGCGACGTGGCGCCCACGGTGTTCGTCAAGGGCGCGCGCTACGAGATGATGATGCAGGCCTTCGGCGGTGTGGGCGTTGTCGCCAACACCCCGGCCGAGCTGTCAAAGGCGATGGAAGAAGCCATCAGCTCGGGCAAGCCCACGCTGATCAACGCCATCATCGACGAGACCGCGGGCACGGAAAGCGGCCGCATCACCAGCCTGAACCCCGCCAAGAAGAAGTAACCCAACAAACCGATTTCCAAGGAGAAAACATGAGCAATAAACCTCTCGAAGGCATCAAGATCATCGACTTCACGCACGTGCAAGCCGGCCCGGCCTGCACCCAGCTGCTGGCCTGGTTCGGCGCCGACGTGATCAAGGTCGAGCGTCCCGGCTCCGGCGACGTCACCCGCACCCAGCTGCAGGACATCCCCAACGTGGACGCCCTGTACTTCACCATGCTCAACAGCAACAAGCGTTCGCTGACCCTGGACACCAAGAAGCCGCTGGGCAAGGAAGTCCTTGAAAAGCTGATCCGCGAATCCGACGTGATGGTCGAGAACTTCGGCCCCGGCGCGCTGGACCGCATGGGCTTCACCTGGGAACGCATCCAGGAACTCAACCCCAAAATGATCCTGGCCTCGGTCAAGGGCTTCTCCGACGGCCACCACTATGAAGACCTGAAGGTCTACGAAAACGTGGCGCAGTGCGCCGGCGGCGCCGCCTCGACCACGGGCTGGTGGAAGGGTGAGCACTCCGAGCCCACCATCTCCGCCGCCGCCCTGGGCGACAGCAACACCGGCATGCACCTGGCCATCGGCATCCTGACCGCCATCATCGGGCGCCAGCAGTCGGGCAAGGGCCAGAAGGTCGCCGTCTCCATGCAGGACAGCGTGTTGAACCTGTGCCGCGTGAAGATGCGTGACCAGCAACGCCTGGAACGACTCGGCTACCTGGAAGAGTACCCGCAGTACCCGCACGAGATGGAGGCCTTCGCCGACAAGGTGACCCCGCGCGGCGGCAACGCCGGCGGCGGCGGCCAGCCGGGCTGGATCCTGAAGTGCAAGGGCCACGAAACCGACCCGAACGCCTACATCTATTTCACGGTGCAGGGCCATGCATGGGCGCCGATCTGCGATGCGCTGGGCAAGCCGGAATGGAAGACGGACCCTGCCTACATGACGCCCAAGGCCCGCCAGCCGCACATCATGGAAATTTTCGGCGTCATCGAAAACTGGCTCAAGGACAAGACCAAGTTCGAAGCTGTGGACATCCTGCGCAAGTTCGACATCCCGTGCTCTCCCGTGCTGTCGATGAAGGAACTGCTGGTCGATGAGTCGCTGCGCGCCAGCGGTTCCATCGTGGAAGTGCAGCACAAGGCCCGCGGCAGCTACTTCACCGTCGGCAGCCCGATCAAGTTCTCGGACATGAAGCCCGAGATCACCGGCTCCCCCCTGCTGGGCGAGCATTCGGACGAAGTACTGGCCCAACTGGGCTACAGCAAGGAACAGATCGCCGAGATGCACTCCACCAACGTGATCTGACGCTCCCGCCCCCGGGGCGCTGACCCGAGACGGCGCCCCAGGGCGCCGTTTTTCATTTCCCCACGAAAATAGGCACCATGCAATCGAACATCGACTACAAGCAACTGGTGGAGGCCGTCGGCGACGCCGTCATGGCCTGCGACGCAGCCGGAGCCATCACCCTGTGGAACCCGGCCTGTGAGCGCATGTTCGGCCACACCGAGACCGAGGCCCTGGGCAAGTCGCTGGACATCATCATTCCCCAGCGCCAGCAGCAGCGGCACTGGGACGGCTATGCCCAGACCATGGCCTCGGGCAAAACCAAATACGGCACCACGGTGCTGCGCGTGCCCGCCCTGCACAAGGACGGCCACACCCTGTCGATCGCCTTCAGCGTGGCCCTACTTTTCGGCCCCGACCAGAAGGTTTCGTCCATTGTGGCCGTGGTGCGCGACGAGAGCGCGAAGTTCGCCGAAGAGCGCGCCCTGCGCAAGCGGCTCACCGAACTTGAAATGCAAGCAACGCCCCAGGGCAAAGCAGACTGAACCAGAAAACAAAAGTGCGCCTTGCGGCGCTGATTAACATACGGGTAGTTCTGTCAACTTCCCAGCAGGAAATCTTTCCATGAGCAAAGCCTTAGACGGGGTCCGCATCCTCGATTTCACCCATGTCCAGTCCGGACCCACCTGCACGCAGCTGCTGGCCTGGTTCGGAGCCGACGTCATCAAGGTGGAGCGCGCCGGCGAAGGCGACGCCACGCGCGGCCAGCTGCGCGACATCCCCGGTGTGGACAGCCTGTACTTCACCATGCTCAACCACAACAAGCGCTCCATCACCCTGGACACCAAGAAAGCCAAGGGAAAGGAAGTGCTGGACCAGCTGATCAAGACCTGCGACGTGCTGGTCGAGAACTTCGCGCCCGGCGCACTGGACCGCATGGGCATCACCTGGGAGCACATCCAGAAGGTGAACCCGCGCATGATCGTGGCTTCCGTCAAGGGCTTTGGGCCCGGCCCGTACGAGGACTGCAAGGTGTACGAGAACGTGGCGCAATGCGCGGGCGGTTCGGCCTCGACCACCGGCTTCGACGACGGCCCGCCCATGGTCACGGGTGCACAGATCGGCGACAGCGGCACCGGCCTGCATCTGGCCCTGGGCATCATCGCCGCCCTCTACCAGCGCAACACCACCGGCCGCGGCCAGAAGGTGCTGGCCCCCATGCAGGACGCCGTGCTCAACCTGTGCCGCGTGAAGCTGCGCGACCAGCAGCGGCTGGAACGCACGCACACCATGCACGAGTACCCGCAGTACCCGGACGGCAAGTTCGGCGACGCGGTCCCGCGCGCGGGCAATGCATCGGGTGGCGGCCAGCCCGGCTCCATCCTCAAGTGCAAGGGCTGGGAAACCGACCCCAATGCGTACATCTACTTCATCACCCAGGGGGCCGTGTGGCCGGCCGTGTGCAAGGTGATCGGCGAAGAGGGCTGGATCGACGACGAGGCCTACGCCACGCCCGCCGCCCGCCTGTTGCACCTCAAGCCCATCTTCGCGCGCATCGAGCAATGGACCATGACCAAGACCAAGTTCGAGGCCATGGAAATCCTCAACAAGTACGACATTCCCTGCGGACCGATTCTGTCGATGAAGGAAATCGCCGAGGAACCTGCCCTGCGCGAAACCGGCACCATCGTCGAAGTGGACCACCCCACGCGCGGCAAGTACCTCACGGTGGGCAACCCCATCAAGATGTCTGACAGCGCCACGGAAGTGACGCGCTCACCCCTGTTGGGCGAGCACACCGACGAAGTGCTGGCTCAACTGGGCTACAACACCGACCAGATCAACGAGCTGCGCGCCGAGCGCGTGATCTGACAGCGCCCAGGCCGGCCTAGCGGCCACGCCAGGCAGGCTTGCGCTTCTCTCCGAAGGCCTTCACGCCTTCGCGGAAATCCTCGCTGCCGTACGTGCGGCGGATCAGGTCCTCCCCATCGGGCAGTTCCACCGAGAGCAGGCGGCGCAGGCCTTCCTTGGTGACGGACTGCGTCACCGGCGCGAGCGAGGATAGCTTGCCGCACCACTCCAGCACCACCGCGTCCAGGGTCTGCGCCGATGCAAGTTGCGTGAGGTAGCCACAGGCCAGGCCCTCTTCCGCACCCAGGATTTCAGCCGCGAGCAGCATGCGCTGCACACGTGGCCGGCCGAAGGCCGCGACAAGCCGCGCGAGGTTGGCCATCGACAGGCAGTTTCCCAGGGTCTTCGCGATCGGCACGCCCAGGCGCACGGTGGGCGTGGCGATGCGGAAGTCGCAGGCCGTGGCCATCGCCAGGCCGCCGCCCACGCACCAGCCTTCGATGACCGCGATGGTCGGCATGGGCAATGACTCCAGCTTCGCGATCGCCTTGTCGATCTGCAGCTCGTAGGCAACGCCGTCCTGCCCGTCCTTGAAGTCCTGGAACTGCGCGATGTCCGTTCCGGCCACAAAGGCCTCACCACCCGCACCGCGCAAGGTCAACACGCGCACTTCGGTACTGGCATGCAGCTGGTCGCATATGGCTCCCAGCGACTGGTACATGGCCCAGGTCATCGCGTTGCGCGCATGCGGCCGGTCGAAGACGACGGAGGCGATGCCGCTGTCTATCGCCAGATGGACATTGCCCTGTTCGTTCATGCTGCAAACGCTCCCTGTGCAGAAAGCTTCTCGCGCTCCGCTGCGTCGATGCCCAGCTCCTGGAGCACCTCGTCGTTGTGCTCGCCCAGCCGCGGCGGGTAGCGGCGCACCTGCTGCGGCGTGCCCGACATCTTCACGGCAAAGCCGATGTTGGGCACCTTCCCCTCGACCGGGTGGTCAATCTCCATCCGCATCTCGCGCGCCTTCGCATGATCGCTGTCGAAGGCCTCGGGGTAGGTGAGGATGGGGCCGGCGGGAATGCCGGCCTCCAGGAAAGTCGACACCCAGTAATCCTTGGGCTTCTGGCGAAAAGTCTTCTCCAGTTCCACCTCCAGCGCGTGGCGATTGGCCAGGCGCAGCGAAATGGTGGAGAAGCGTTCGTCGGCCAGCAACTCCTCGCGGGCGATCAGCTTGCACAGCTGCACCCACAGCTTCTGGTTGTTCGCGCCCATCACGAAGTAGCCATCGGAGCAGGCCATGGCCTGGTAGGGCGCGGTCATCTTGTTCGAGGTGCCCAGCGGCTCGGGCGGCTTGCCGGTGCCCCAGTAATCGCAGATGTCCCAGATCGAGAACGCCAGCGCGGAATCAAAAAGTGACGCATCCACGTGCTGGCCCTGCCCGCTGGCTTTCGCGCCAATGAAGGCCGACAGCGTGGCGTACACCGCGAACAGCGCGCAGCCGATGTCCGCCACCGGCACCCCCGCCTTGACCGGCGGGCTGTCGGGATAACCGGTGACGCTCATCACGCCGGACATGGCCTGCGCCATCAGGTCGAAGCCTGGCCGGTCGGCCCAGGGGCCCGTCTGTCCAAAGCCCGAGATGCTGGTGTAGACCAGGCGCGGATTGACTTCCTTGAGCACTTCGTAACCCAGTCGCAGCCGCTTCATCGCGCCGGGCCGGTAGTTTTCCAGCAGGATGTCCGCGTCTTTGGCCAGCCGCAGCAAAAGCGCCTTGCCCGCCTCCGACTTGAGGTTGAGCGCGACGCTGCGCTTGTTGCGGTTCATGTTCAGGAAGCCCAGCGAATCAGGCCCCTTCATCTTGAAGCCCATGGCGCCGCGCGTCTGGTCGCCGGTGCCCGGTGGCTCGATCTTGATGACGTCGGCCCCCATGTCGGCCAGCAGCATGCAGGCGTAGGGGCCGGCCATCACCTGGCTGATGTCCAGAACGCGGACGCCGGCCAGGGGCAAGGGGCGCTGCTTGCTTTCTTCCGGCATCAGGCCTCGCCCTTCACGCCGCCGTCCTTGATGATCTTGGCCCACTTGACCTGCTCGGCGGCCATGAAGTCCGCGAACTTCTCGGTGGAGCCGCCTCCGTCCTGGGCGCCCGAGGCGGCGAGCTTTTCCATCACGTCGGGCATCTGCATGACCTTGTTCACGTCCTCGTTCATGCGCTTGGCCATG
>CALRME020000222.1:0-5749 GCA_943369045.1 Sphingobacterium thalpophilum | reverse complement strand
ACGAGTCGCCCAAGTTCAAGGACCTGTACAACAAGTACAAGACCTCGCCGCGCGCGGCCGACCGCATCAAGCTGGTTGGCGACATCCAGCGCCTGCTGGCCGAGGACTCGGTACACGCCTTCCTCTACCAGCCGCAGTGGATCACCGTGGCCAACAAGGGCGTGAAGGGCCTGTGGAAGGACATGCCTGTGTTCGTCAACGACCTGTCCGCACTGTCCTGGTCCTGAGAGCACCGGTGTGTCAGAGCAGTACAAGCAGGCACGCGGTGCGCTGCATGAGCTTTCCGCGCCCGCGCTGGTAGCGGCCTATCGCAAGGGCGAGGTCTCGCCCGTCGAAGTCACGCAGTCGGTCCTGGGCCACATCGAACGCTGGGAGCCGCACCTGCAGGCCCTGTACCTGCTGCGGCCCGAGCTGGCGCTGGAGCAGGCACGCGCATCGCAGGCGCGCTGGCTGCGCGGCCAGCCGCTGGGGCCGCTCGATGGCGTGCCCACTACCGTCAAGGACAACATCGCCACGAAAGGCGACCCGACGCCGCTGGGAACCGCAGCCGTCGATCTGGTGCCAGCAGCTGCTGACGCCCCGCCGGCCGCGCGCCTGCGCGAGACCGGTGCAGTGATCGTCGCCAAGACCACCATGCCCGATTACGGCATGCTGTCCTCGGGCCTGTCGAGTTACCACAAGCTGGCACGCAACCCGTGGGATACAAGCAAGACACCAGGTGGCTCCAGCGCCGGCGCCGGCGCCGCGGCCGCTGCCGGCTACGGCCCGCTGCACCTGGGCACCGACATCGGCGGCTCGCTGCGCCTGCCGGCCGGCTGGTGCGGCATCTTCACACTCAAGCCCAGCCTGGGCCGCATCCCGATCGACCCGCCCTACATGGGCCGCGCTGCCGGCCCGATGACACGCACCGTTGCCGACTCTGCGCTGATGATGCAGGTACTGTCGCGCCCCGACGAGCGCGACGCCATGAACCTGCCCTGGCAGGACATTGCCTGGGGCGACTTCGACCAGGGCGCGGAGAAGCTCAAGGGCCTTCGCATCGGCCTGCTGCTGGAAGCCGGCTGCGGCTTGGCGGTGGAGCCGCAAGTACGCGCCGCCGTGGAGCATGCGGCGCGCCTGTTCGAGCGGTCGGGGGCCATCGTTACCCCCATCCAGCCTTTCATGACGCAGTCCATGCTGGACGGCATGGACCACTTCTGGCGCATGCGCTCGTACATCGACATGAAGGCGTTGCCGCCCGAGAAGAAGGCGCGCGTGCTGCCCTACATCCAGCAGTGGGGCGACAGCGCCGCCGGCATGGGCGGTGAGGCCGTGTTCAAGGCCTTCAGCCAGTTTCACGCCACACGCCTGGCGGCAGTGCAGGCCTGCAGCGGTTTCGACTACGTGATCTCGCCGACCTCACCGGTGCCGGCATTCCCGGCCGAACTGCCGTCGCCGACCAACGACCCGCTGCGGCCGCTGGAGCACATCGGCTTCACCGTCGCGTTCAACATGTCGGAGCAGCCGGCTTCCTCAATCAATTGCGGCTATACCTCCGGCGGCCTGCCGATCGGCCTGCAGATCGCGGGCAAGCGCTTCGACGACCTGGGGGTGCTGCAGGTATCGCGCGCGTTCGAGATCATCCGTGAGGCGCAACGCCCCTGGCCGCAACCGCCCTCGCCCGCCCTGAGCCATGTCGACTGACTGCTTCGGCAACCCGGTCACGCTGCAGCACGAAGGCAGCCTGGCCGGGCTGAACGATTTCATCGAAGGCTTCGTCTCCACCGAGGCGCGGGCCGTCAACATCCTGCAGGCTGCTGACGACGACCACAGTCCCATCGTCCAGGCCTGCGCCGCCGCACTGCACATGTTCGCGGAAACCGGCAACGCCCCCGCCAATGCAAGGCCCTTCATCGACCGCGCGCTGGCCTCGCCCCTGACGGCCACGCCGCGCGAGCGGCGTTTTGTGCAGGCGGTGCTGGCCTGGGTCGAGGGCGACGTGCCGCGCTCTGCCGCCCTGCTGGAGGAGCAGGTACGCGAGCACCCGCGCGACCTGGCATCGCTCAAGCTGGCGCACTACCACCTGTTCAACCTGGGCGATTCGCCCGCCATGCTGCGCGTGGCGCTGGCCGCCCTGCCCGGCGCGGGCGACGTGCCTTACCTGCACGGCATGGCCGCCTTCGCCTGGGAGCAGTGCCATTTGCTGGAGCAGGCCGAATCTGCGGCGCGAAAGGCGATTGACATGTGCCGCAAGGAGCCCTGGGCCCACCATGCCCTGGCGCACGTGATGCTCACGCAGGGCCGCATCCGTGAAGGCCACGCCTTCCTTCAGGAGATGAGCGACAGCTGGACCGGCCTGAACTCCTTCATGGTCACTCACAACTGGTGGCACCAGGCGCTTTTCGCCCTTGAGCTGGACCACCCCGATGAAGTTCTGGCGCTGTACGACCAGCGCGTCTGGGGTGTGGCCAAGGAGTATTCGCAGGACCAGATCAACGCGGTGTCGCTGCTGGCCCGGCTGGAGCTCGCTAGCTTCGATGTCGGCCCGCGCTGGAACGACGTGGGCAGCTACCTGGCGCAGCGGCTGCACGACCAGGTGCTGCCCTTCCTGGACATGCAGTACCTCTACGGCCTCGCGCGCGCCGGCCGGCCAGAGGCCGACGTGCTCATGCGCAACATCGAGGTACATGCGGGCAACGCACCGGACTACGCCCGGCATGCCTGGCAGCGGGTCTGCGTCCCCGCCAGCCGGGGCCTGCTGGCGCATGCACGCGGCGACCATGCACGCGCTGTGGACGAATTGGGCCAGGCCCTGCCCCGCCTGATAGAGATCGGCGGCAGCCACGCACAGCGCGACCTGTTCGCGCAGGTGCACCTCGATGCGATGGTCAAAAGCGGTCAGTGGAGCGGCGCGCAGCACCTGTTGCAGCAACAGGTGCGGGTACAGCCGGAATCGGTGCGTCTGAAGCGGCAGACCCGCGCGGTCTACGCCTCGCTCGGGCTGGAATCGGTGGCGACCAGTTTTTTCTGATCGTAGACCGGCTGGGCCGGCATGTCGGCCAGGTGGGCGATGTCAGCCCAGGCCAGGATGTCGATGGCATCGCCGTTGACGCGCACGCGGTTCAGGCCCCCGTTGGGAATGTCGCTCTGCCGCGGGCCATTGAGCCCCAGCGCCAGCGCCGTACGGTAAATCATGTCGAGCACGCCGCCGTGCGTCACCACCAGCAGCGTCTCGCCGGGGTGCGCAGCCACCATGCGGTTGACCGCGCCCATGATGCGCGCGTGGAACTGCCGCGTGGTCTCGCCCTCCGGCATGCAGTAGTCCTCGTTGAACTTGAGCCAGTCTTCCCAGGCCTTGGGATGCTGCTCCTTGATGTCGTCCACTTTCATGCCGTCCACGCTGCCAAAGCTCTGCTCGCGCAGGGCCGGGTCGGTCACCACCTGGAGCCCCAGCTGCTGCGACAGGGGCGCCGCGGTCTGCTGGGTGCGTAGCAGGTCGCTGGCATACAGGCGATGGGGCGTTTCACCGGCCAGCCGCGCAGCCAGGCGGCGCGCCTGCTCGCGGCCAATCTCGTTGAGCGACACGTCCACGTGGCCCTGGAAGCGCAGCTCACGGTTCCAGTCGGTTTCGCCATGGCGGATCAGGATCAGTTCGGTCATGGCTCCATTATCCCGGTCCGGTGCGAATGCCAGAATGCGCGAATGCCTCAACTGATCCTTTTGCCCGGCCTCGCCGCCGACGCCACCATGTGGCAGGCCCAGCTCGCTGCCCTGCCCCTTCGATGGAACGCCCAGGTGGTGGACGTGAACTCGCGCTTTGCCACCGTTGAGGAAATGGCCGCTGCCGTGCTGGCGGAAACAGATGGCGAACTGGTGCTGTGCGGGGCGTCGATGGGCGGCATCGTCGCCATGGAAGTTGCGCGCCAGGCACCGCAGCGCATCAACGGCCTGGCCCTGCTGGGCACCAACGCCCGGCCGGAAACCGACGACATGCGCTCCCTGCGCGAGGAGGCCATCAAGCTGTTCGCGGCCGGCCGCGTGCGCGAGGTGATCGAACCCAACGTGGCGCTGGCGTTCCATCCGGAGAATGCGAAGGACCCGGCGCTGGCCAGGACCTACCTGGACTTCGTGCTGCGGGCCGGCGGCGAACAGCTGATCCGCCAGAACCGCGCGATCATGTCGCGCCCCGATGCCCGGGCGCATTTGCCTCAGGTGCTTTGCCCGACCCTGGTGCTGTGCGGCGACGCCGACCAGCTGACGCCGCCCGAATGCTCGCGTGAGATTGCCTCGCTGGTGCCGGGTTCGCGGCTGGTGATGATTGAACAATGCGGCCACATGCTCACGATGGAGCGGCCGGACAGGGTCAACGCGGAATTGCTGGCCTGGCTGGACACGCTGTCCTGAAAGCGCTCATCCGGTTGGGCGCGGCCGGAGCCACGAAGCAAGCCCGGTGCGGCTTGCGGGCATTTTTCGGTCTGCAGGCCGCACCGATACTGCTTGCGCAGATTCTGGCTATTCGCGGCCCAGGCTGCGGACTTTTTCCATCAACCGGTCCTGCACAGTGGGCGAGACGAACTTGTCGACTTCGCCGCCCAGCACCGCGATCTCGCGCACAAAGGTGCTGCTGATGAACTGGTACTTGTCGCTGGGTGTGAGGAAGACGGTTTCCACGTCGGGCATCAGGCTGCGGTTCATGCCGGCCAGCTGGAACTCGTAGTCGAAGTCGGTCACGGCACGCAGGCCGCGCACCATCGCCTTGCCGCCGCGGGCGACAACAAAGTCGCGCAGCAGGCCGGAGAAGCTCTCCACCTGCACCTGGGGGAAAGGCGCCACCACGGTACGCGCCATCTCGATGCGCTCCTGCAGTGTGAACATGGCTTTCTTGTGATGGCCGGCGGCCACGGCAACGATCACCCTGTCGAACAGCTGCACGGCGCGCCGCACCACGTCTTCATGCCCCAGTGTCATGGGGTCGAAGGTGCCGGGATAGACGGCGATCACGTTACTGGCCATGTCTCTCACTCCTCAACGGGGCCCGGTGCCATGGATGGCGCCGGTTTTTGTTGCAGTGCATTATGCAGCGCCCGGACCGGCGCGGCGCAGCAGGTGCGCGTGCACGGCGCCGGCCTTCAGGTAGCGCTGCACCGCCAGGCCAAAGGGCGCCAGCTTCGCATCGTCCCAGGCGGAGGGCGACTCCAGGTACAGCAGGCCTTCTTCGGCCAGCGCGGGCACGGCGGCTGCGAGCGCCTTGTCGTACAGGTTGGCTTCGAACGGCGGGTCCAGCAGCACCAGATCCATGGTGCCTGGCACGACGCGCTGCAGCGCGGTCAGGCCGTTGCCGCGCTCGACCTTCACCATGACCGCCTTCAGTTTGGCCTGCAGCGCACGCAGCCTGTCGACCAGCTCGGCGTCCTGTTCGATCACCAGCACATCGGCAGCACCGCGAGATGCTGCCTCGAAACCCAGTGCGCCGGTACCGGCAAAGGCATCGATGCAGCGCCAGCCTTCCAGGTCCTGGCCCAGCCAGTTGAAAAGGGTCTCGCGGACCCGGTCGGGTGTGGGCCGAAGGCCCGGCTTGTCGGCAACGGCCAGTTTTGTGCGTTTCCACTGCCCACCGATGATGCGGACTTCATTAGCTGGTTTGGCCTGTGCGTTCTTCATGGCGCGAGCTTAGCCCAGCGTTGCCGGGGACGTGGCGCAAAAAAATGGCTACGGCGCCCTACCCGATCAAGGAGGCGGCCGTAGCCTTGAAGATACAAAACCGGACCGA
>CALRME020000221.1:0-5771 GCA_943369045.1 Sphingobacterium thalpophilum | reverse complement strand
CGGCTCGCCACGCGCAACGCGCAACTGCCATTCCACCAGGTCCAGTCCCGTCACCGCTTCGGTCACGGGATGCTCGACCTGCAAGCGGGTGTTCATCTCCATCAGGAAAAACCCGTTGCCCTCCACAAGGAATTCAACCGTCCCCGCGCCCACGTAGCCGGCCGCCAGTGCCAGGTCCACAGCGCATTGGCCCATGCGCATGCGCAGGCCCTGGTCTACCGCGGGGCTTGGCGTTTCCTCGATGATCTTCTGGTGGCGGCGCTGCACCGAACAATCGCGCTCGCCCAGGTGGATGCACTGGCCGTGTCGGTCGGCAAAGACCTGCACTTCCACATGGCGCGGGGAAAGCAGGGCACGCTCGAGCAGCAGTTCGCCTGATCCGAAAGCAGACAGCGCTTCCGAGCGCGCGCTCTGCACGGCTGCTGCCAGCTGCGAGGACTCTGTCACCAGGCGCATCCCGCGCCCACCGCCACCGGCAGCCGCTTTCACCATGACCGGGAAACCGATGCGCTGGGCTTCTGATAAAAAGCGCTGGTCCGCCTGGTCCTCGCCCTGGTACCCAGGCAGGCAGGGCACGCCCAGCTGTTGCGCCAGCAGCTTCGCACCCGACTTGCTGCCCAGCGCGCGGATAGCCGATGGCGGGGGTCCCACCCAGGTGAGCCCCGCATCAATGACCGCCTGCGCAAACTCCGCGTTCTCACTGAGGAAGCCGTAGCCTGGGTGGACGGCGTCCGCGCCCGAATCCCTCGCCGCTGCGATCAACTTGTCGATCCGCAGGTAGGACTCGGCCGAGGTATTGCCGCCCAGCGCCACGGACTGCGCGGCTTCGCGCGCGTGCAGGGCGCCGGCATCGGCGTCCGAGTAAACCGCGACCGTCGCGATGCCCATGCGCTGCGCCGTCCGGATGACGCGGCGCGCGATCTCGCCCCGGTTGGCGATGAGCAGCCGTTTCATTTCGCCGGGGGGCGCTTGGCAATGCCCATGACTTTTGCCAGGATGCCCAGCATCACTTCGTCGGCACCGCCGCCAATCGACGCGAGACGGCCGTCGCGGTACATGCGCGAGACCTTGTTCTCCCAGGTAAATCCCATGCCGCCCCAGAACTGCAGGCATGTGTCGGGGACCAGGCGATTGAGCCGCCCGGCCTTGAGCTTGGCCATGGACGCCAGCTCGAGCACATCCTGCCCGCCCACATACAGCTCCCCGGCCCGGTAGGTCAGCGCACGCAGGCTCTCCACCTCGGTCTTGAGTTCAGCCAGCTTGAATTGCACCCACTGCTGGTCCGCCAGCGCGGCGCCAAACATCTTGCGCTCCTGCGCCCATTCGATGGTCCAGCCTATGCAATTGGTCAGCGACTGCAGCGTGCTGGCCGCGCACCACAGCCGCTCCTCCTGGAACTGCTGCATCTGGTAGATGAAGCCCTGGCCCTCGGCACCAATCAGGTTGCGCTGCGGCACGCGCACCTCGTCAAAGTAGATCAGGCCCGTGTCCGACGAATTCATGCCGATCTTCCTGATCTTCTGCGCGACTTCGATACCCTTGGCCAGCTTGCCGCCGGGGCCGCCGCGCATGGGCACGATCACCAGCGACTTGTTCTTGTGCGGATTGCTGCCCGCCGCGCCATCGCCAGTGTTGACCAGCATGCACATCCAGTCGGCCTGCAGGCTGTTGGTGATCCACATCTTCTGACCGGTGATGACATAGTCGTCGCCGTCCTTGCGGGCGTGGCTCTTGATGCCGGCGACGTCGCTGCCGGCGCCCGGCTCGCTCACGCCGATGCAGCCCACCGTGTCTCCGGCGATCGCAGGCGCCAGGAATTCGCGTTTGAGGTATTCGCTGCCAAAGCGCGCCAGCGCCGGCGTGCACATGTCCGTCTGCACGCCTATAGCCATGGGCACGCCGCCGCAGTCGATGTGGCCTAACGTCTCGGCCATGGCCATGGCATAGGAATAGTCCAGCCCCATGCCGCCGTATTCCTCGGGCTTGGTCAGGCCCAGCAGGCCCAGCTTGCCCAGGCCTTTGAAGACCTGGTGGGCGGGGAACATCTCGGCCGCTTCCCATTCGTCCACGTGGGGGTTGATGTGCTCATCGATGAAACGCTTGAGCGTCTTCTGGATTTCCAGGTGTTCGTGGGTGAACTGCATTTGTGTCTCCTTGGAATCGGTTTACATGCGGGCGACGCCGAACTGCATGGGCCGCAACTGCTTGGCGTCTGCTTCGGCGCACATCGCCAGGCACTGGCCCAGCACGGCACGGGTGTCGCGCGGGTCGATCACGCCGTCGTCCAGCAACAGGCCCGACGTGTAGAACGCGTCGGCCTGCTCCTCGAACATGCCGACGATGCGGTCGAACTGCACTTTCGACTGTGCCGCATCGGGGGCGATGCCTTTGCGGGCCATCGCCGCCTCGGTGACGATCTGCATGGTGCGTGCGGCTTGTTCGCCGCCCATCACCGCCGTCTTCGCACTGGGCCAGCTGAAGAGGAAGCGCGGCGCGTAACCGCGGCCGCACATGCCGTAGTTGCCTGCACCGAACGAGGCGCCGCACTGGATGGTGATCTGCGGCACGGTGGCATTGGTCACCGCCTGGATCATCTTGGAGCCGTGCTTGATCATGCCGCCCTGCTCGCTGTCCTTGCCCACCATGTAGCCGGTGGTGTTCTGCAGGTAGACGATGGGATGGCCCAGCTGGCACATCAGCTGGATGAAGTGCGTGGCCTTGTTGGCGCCTGCCACATCGATTGGCCCGTTGTTGCTGATGATGCCGATGGCGTGGCCTTCGATGGCTGCCTGCACACACACCGTGGCCGCGCCGTACAGCGGCTTGAATTCGAGAAAGTCTGAGCCGTCAACGATGCGGGCGATGACTTCGCGCATGTCCACCGGCTCGCGGTGGTGCGCCGGCATGAGGCCGAGCAGGTCATCGGCAGCGTATTGCGGCTGCGTTCGGGCTGAGCCTGTCGAAGCCCCGGAGATGGCATGGCCTGTGCGAGCGACAAGCTCCCGCGCAATCCCCAACGCGTGCCGGTCGTCCTCCGCGAGGTACTCGCCCAGGCCAGAGGTTGCCGTGTGCATTTCCGCGCCACCAAGCTCTTCCTCGGTGGCCACCTCACCGGTAGCCGCCATCAGCAATGGAGGTCCGGCCAGGAAAGCGCGCGAACGCTTGCGCACCATCACCACAACGTCCGACAGGCCCGGCATGTAGGCGCCGCCGGCCGTGCCTGAGCCATGCTGCACGGTGATGACCGGGATGCCCGCGGCCGACAGGCGCGCCAGGTTGCGGAACAGGCTGCCACCGTGGACGAAGCCTTCCACCCGGTACTTCATCAGGTTGGCGCCGGCGCTTTCAACCAGGTGGATAAAGGGCAGCTTGTTCTGCAGTGCCATCTCCTGCACACGCAGTATCTTGTCCAGCCCCATGGCCTGGATGGCACCGGCGTCAATACCTGAATCGCTGGCCACCACCATGCAGCGCACGCCACCGACAAAGCCGATGCCGGCAATCATGCCGCCGCCGGGCACGGAAGCCTCCGAATCCCTGGTGTCCTGCAGGTATCCGGCCAGCGAGCAGATCGGCAGGTAGGGTGTTCCCGCATCCAGCAGCAGGCCCACGCGCTCGCGCGGCAGCAGCTGGCCGCGCTTGTCGAACACCGGCCTGGATCTGGCGGACGCCGACGCGGCCCGCTCCTCCAGCGCCCTCAGCCGCGCGATGCGCGCCAGCATGGCCTCACGCCGCTCAAGTGCCTGTGCGCCCTGCGCGTTCCAGTTCGATGCGAAGACCGTCATTTCTGGAACACCTTGGGCACGGCACCGCGATGAAAGCCCTGGAACGCCTTGACCGCGTCGCGTTGCTGCGCGGTCTCGTCAGGCATTTTCATGGGCCAGCCCATGCGTACCTGCGGCCGCGCGCCATCGACCCGCAACACTTCGCCGCTGATGAAGTTGGCCGCAGGGCTGAGCAGGAAAACGATGGCCGCGGACGTCTCGGCTTCGGTGCCGAAGCGCCCCAACGGCACGGTCTTGCGCATCTCGCGCAACATGGGCCCGGCCTCGGGCGGGTAATGGTCCATGCCGCTGGAGGCGATATAGCCCGGGGCGACCGCGTTCACGCGCACGCCGCTGTGCGCCCATTCGGCCGCGGCCGTCTCGGTGAAGCTCACCATGCCGGCGCGCGCCGCGCCGCTGTGGCCCATGTTCGGCATCGAGCCCCACATGTCGGCCACGATGTTGACGATGCAGCCGCCGTGCGCCTGCATGGACTGAAGGTAACATTCGCGCGCCATCAGGAAGCCGCCCGTGAGGTTGGTATTGATAACCGCCTCCCAGCCTTTGGCGCTGATCGATTCCAGCGGCGTGATGTACTGGCCGCCGGCGTTGTTCACCAGGCCGTCGATACGGCCCAGCGTGCCGATGATGGCCTGCACCACGTTCTTGACTGCCTCTTCGTCGCGGATGTCGCAGGCATGAAAGCTGGCGCGTCCGCCATCGGCGGCGATCTCGCCGGCCACGTCGTGCAGCTTTTCCAGCTTGCGGCCAATCAGCACCACATGGGCGCCCAGGGCGGCGAGTTCATGCGCGGTACAACGGCCTATGCCCGAGCCACCGCCGGTAACGACAATGACGCGGCCTTCGAAAAGCGCCGGTGAAAAGATGGATCTGTAGTGAGTGGTCATGCCGCCTCCCCGATGAAAAGTGCCATGGCGGCGTCGGCCAGGTCGTCCAGTGACGCGCCCTTCTTCCTGTCGAACCACTGGGCCGACCAGTTGAGTGCGCCGAACATCAAAAGACGCGCCAGCTTGACGTCGGCCCTGAGTTGCCCCGACGCATGCAGGGCCTGGAGCACGGGCTCCCAGGGTGCTTCGTACCCGCTTTGCAGCTGCGCCAGCAACCCGCGCTGGCGCGGCGTGATCGAGCGCGACTCGTAGAGCATGACGGGGATGAAGTCGCTGTTTGCGCCCAGCAACACGTCGAAGTGGTTGCGGATGAGAACGCGAAGGCGTGCCGCAGGATCACCATCGATTGCCGCCTTGCCGATGGCACCCTCCTGTTGCGCGATGGCACGGCGCATGCCTTCATCCATTACCGCATACAGCAACGCGCCTTTGCTTTTGAAGTGATAGAAAGGGGAGCCGCTTTGCATGCCGACGGCGGCGGCAATGTCTCTCGTGCTGGTGGCGCCGAAACCCTTGCGGCGGAACAGGCGCGCGGCGGAGCGCAACAGCTCCTGCCGGCGGTTGCCGTCGTCGCGGTCTTCTACCGTCTTGCGGGGCCGGCCGCGGGGCCGCCGGGCAGCGGGAACGTTGGAATCAACAGTGGCGGCGCTGGTCTGCATGAAGCAGGACCATAGCAAATCCGCCTATTTATAGCAAGCAGGTGCTTGGTGAAAATACACTGACGCTGATCAGAGCAGGCCTCGCCATTCGCAGATCCGGATATGGGCGATCAGGCGGTCCACGTCCTCCAGGCTTTCGAACGGCTTGGACAGGTGTGCTACCAGGGCCTTGGGCAGCCGCAGCGGCGGCGGCGTATGGGACTGGTCGTTCGCGGTGTTCACGGGTGCTTGCAGGTGCAGTTCGGTGACGGTGGCCATGATGAACGCCTTTCGGTGTCTGGTTCGATGGCCTGATAGTGCTTCGCATGCGGCGTCGCGGCGGCAGTCCCGAAGGCCGAGAACGCGTCAGGAACCCCGTTCCGTGTCTGTCATCAGAAACGGCACGTCCATGTCGGCCCAGGCGCCCAGGCTGTCAGCAAGGGCCTACCTTCTGCCGTCAG
>CALRME020000220.1:0-5799 GCA_943369045.1 Sphingobacterium thalpophilum | reverse complement strand
GACCGTGTTCGATCCGTTCGGCACCAACGGCGTGGGCACCACCCAAACGCTGAACAGCTCGCTGGGCGGCCCGACCACCGTGCGCGCTTCCAACGCCATCGGCTACTTCCTGCCGGGCAACCTGGGCGGCTTCTACGGCCAAGCCCAGTACTACCTGGGTGAGAACCTGTCGAACTCGGCTGGCGGCACCGACAAGGACGGCCGCGGCGCTGCCGTTCGTCTGGGCTGGGCCAATGGCCCGATCAACGTTGCCCTGGCAACGTCGAGCACCAAGTACGCTGCTGGCAACATCAAATCGACCAACATCGGTGGTCAATATGACTTCGGCGTCGCCAAGCTGCAAGCCCACATCAGCCGTGACCGCGTCAGCACCACCCCGTCGATCACCGGCAAGGGTTACCTGATCGGCGGCCTGATCCCCGTCGGCGCCGGCGAAATCCGCCTGGCCTACTCGCGCTATCGCACCGACCTGGCCGGCACCCCCCGCTCCACCAAGTGGGCTCTGGGTTACGTCCACAACCTGTCGAAGCGCACGGCCCTGTACGCAACGTACGCTCGTGTTGGCAACAGCGGTGGCGCTGCCCAGTCCCTGAACGGTTCCCTGACCGCCGCCAACGCTTCGTCGCGTGGCTACGATCTGGGTATTCGTCACAGCTTCTAATATCGACGGCTGGCCTTGTGCCAGCCCCGGTATCTGAAGATAAAAAGCCGCCTTCGGGCGGCTTTTTTTATGGAAAGCCCCATTTGCCCGGCAACGTTTTGCTGGCAAGCTGGGAAAACAATGATGTTGGGCGATTGCATGAGGCGTGGGTTGGCGGTGGTGGGGCTGGGGCTCGGGCTGATGCTTGCCGGCTGCGCGTCGCTGGGCTCCGGCTCTGACGATCCTTCGGCCCTGGCCGGGTCGCCTTGGGCTGCGCAGTCCGCTGCCCCGCATGCGCCCGGAACTGATGGCGACTGGCGGCACTACAAACTGCCGGGCAAGCAGTCCACCCAGTTCTCCTATACGCGCAAGGATGGCCGCGATGCCATGGCGGTGATGGCCATCTCGTCGGCCAGCATGCTGCGCCACGCCGTCCGCGTGAACCCGGGAGAACTCGGCAAGGTGCGCTTCTCCTGGAAGGTGCCTGAACTGATCGCCCAGGCCGACATGGCATTGCGCGACACCGATGACTCCCCCGTGCGGATCGTGCTGGCTTTCGAGGGCGACCGTTCGAAGTTTTCCGCCAAGAATGCCATGCTGTCGGAGTTGGCGCGCACGCTGACCGGCGAAGAATTGCCGTACGCGACGCTGATGTACGTGTGGTGCAACAAGCGTGAGCCCGGCACCGTCATCCAGAGCCCGCGCACCGACCGGATCCGCAAGCTGGTGGTTGAGTCCGGTCCGAAGAAGCTCAACCAGTGGCTCGACTACGAGCGCAACATCCGCGCCGACTATGAGCGTGCTTTCGGCGAACCCCCGGGCGCACTGGTGGGCATCGGCATCATGACCGACAGCGACAACACCCACTCCACGACCCGCGCCTGGTATGGGCCGGTGCAGCTTGCACCTTTGGTATCAGTGGCGAAATAGGGCGAGCGAAAGTTGTTTAGGCCTAAAGGAAACCCCGGTGTCGGCACGGCGTTTGCTCTGCTAGCATCGGCCTCCTTGCAAGCCTGACCCGAATGTTCGCCTTTATCCTGCGCCGTCTTATCCAGGCTGTGATCGTGATGGTCGCAGTGGCGTTCATCGCCTTCCTCTTGTTCCAGTACGTGGGCGACCCGGTCGTCTTCCTGCTGGGCCAGGACGCCAAGCCCGACCAGATCGCGCAGCTGCGCAGCGATCTGGGCCTGGACCAGCCCTTTTTCGTGCAGTTCTGGCATTTCATGCTCAATGCGGTGCAGGGCGAGTTTGGCCTGAGCCTGCGCCAGGGCGCCAAAGTGTCGCGCCTGCTGGGCGAGCGCTTCCCAGCCACGTTCGAACTGGCCTTCGTCGCCGGCCTCCTGGCGGTCGCGGCGGGCATTCCCATGGGCGTGTATGCCGCGCTGCGCCGGGGCAGCTTCACCAGCCACCTGTTCATGACCTTGTCGCTGCTGGGGGTGTCGCTGCCGACATTCCTGATCGGCATCCTGCTGATCCTGATCTTTGCCGTCGGGCTTGGCTGGTTTCCAAGTTTCGGCCGTGGCGAGGTGGTGAAGGTGGGCTGGTGGAGCAGCGGCCTGTTCACCGTCGATGGCTGGCACCACATCGTGCTGCCGGCCATCACCCTGGCGGTTTTCCAGCTCACCCTGATCATGCGGCTGGTGCGCGCGGAGATGCTGGAGGTGCTGCGCACCGATTACATCAAGTTCGCCCGTGCGCGCGGTCTTCCCAACCGGGCCATCCATTTCGGCCATGCGCTCAAGAACACGCTGGTACCCGTGATCACCATCATCGGCCTGCAGCTGGGCACCCTGATTGCGTTTTCCATCATCACCGAGACGGTGTTCCAGTGGCCGGGCATGGGCCTGCTGTTCATCCAGGCCGTGACGTTTGCCGATATCCCCGTGATGGCGGCCTACCTGTGCCTGATCGCGCTGATTTTTGTCGTCATCAACCTGGCGGTGGACCTGCTGTATTTCGCGGTCGATCCCCGCCTGCGCACCGGCAACGCCAGAGGACACTGATGCTTGCTCCCCGCCTGAAGGCCAATGGACGGGCATTCGCCCACATCGCCGCCTTTCACCCGGAACTCACCTCGCTGCGGCGCGATCTGCACGCGCACCCGGAGCTGGGCTTCGAAGAGGTCTACACCTCCGCCCGCGTCATCGAGGCGCTCAAGCTGTGCGGCGTGGACGAGGTGCACACGGGCATCGGCAAGACCGGCGTGGTCGGCGTCGTGCGGGGCAAGCGCTCGGCCAGCGGCAAGATGATCGGCCTGCGTGCCGACATGGACGCGCTGACCATGACGGAACACAACGACTTCGCCTGGAAGTCGTCCAAGGCCGGGATGATGCATGGCTGCGGCCACGATGGCCACACCACCATGCTGGTGGGCGCCGCGCGCTACCTGGCCGAAACCCGCAACTTCGACGGCACGGCCGTACTCATCTTCCAGCCGGGCGAAGAGGGCTTTGCCGGCGCCAAGGCGATGATCGAAGACGGTCTGTTCGCCCGCTTCCCGGTCGATTCGGTCTACGGCATGCACAACTGGCCGGCCATGAAGCCGGGCACGATAGGGATCAACCCCGGCCCGATGATGGCCGCGGCCGACAAGGTCACGATTGAAATCACCGGCCGCGGGGGGCACGGTGCACACGCTTACCTCACCATCGACCCGGTGCTGGTGGCCGCGCACATCATCACCGCGGTGCAGAGCATCGTCTCGCGCAACGTGCGGCCCATCGACAACGCCGTCATCAGCCTGTGCGCCATCCAGGCCGGCGACCTGCATGCCATGAGCGTTGTTCCCGGCAAGGCCACGCTGGTGGGCACGGTACGGACCTTCAGCCCCGACGTGCAGGACATGGTCGAGCGCCGCCTGCAGGAGCTGTGCAGCGCCGTGGCCCTGGGTTTCGGCGCCACCGCCACGGTGCAGTTCGAGCGCATCTATCCGGCCACCATCAATTCGCTGGACGAAGCCCTGTTCGCCGGCGATGTGGCCGAGGCGCTCGTGGGTGCAGGAAACACCGTTCGCGACATGGAACCAAGCATGGGCGCGGAGGATTTTTCCTTTATGCTGCAAACCAAGCCGGGCGCCTACATGCGCATCGGCCAGGGCGGCGAGGGCAGCTGTTTCCTGCACAACAGCCGCTACGACTTCAATGACGACATCCTGCCGCTCGGCTCGGCGCTGCACGCCAGCCTGGTCGAGCAGGCCATGCCGCTTGCCGAATGACTTTTTTGTGTGACCGTTTCAACGAGGAGCTTCCAATGAATTTCAAATCGAACCTGCTCTGCGCCGCCGCCTGCGTGGCGCTGGGCTTGACCAGCCTGTCGGCCAATGCGGTCACGCTCAAGATCGGCAACCAGGGCGATGCCCTGTCGATGGACCCGCACTCGCTCAACGAGTCGTTGCAGCTGACGGTGCTGGAGAACGTTTTTGAAACCCTGGTCTACCGCGCGCCCGACTACAAGCTGGTTCCCGCGCTGGCCACCAGCTGGAAGCAGACCTCGCCCACGGTCTGGCACTTCGACCTGCGCAAGGGCGTGACCTTCCATGACGGCACGCCGTTCACCGCCGACGACGTGATCTTCAGCTACGAACGCGCCAAGGCCGACGGCTCCGACATGAAGAGCTATGTCGGCCAGATCAAGGAAATCAAGAAACTCAACGACCACTCGATCGACATCGTCACCAACGCGCCGTTCCCCATCCTGCCCGAGCTGTTCTACCGCTGGTTCATCATGAGCAAGAAGTGGTGCGAAACCAACCAGGCCACGCGCCCGGTGGACCGCCGCAAGGGCATCGAGAACGCGGCCTCATTCCGCGCCAACGGCACCGGCCCGTACCGCGTTCGTGAGCGCCAGCCCAATGTGCGCACGACCTTCGTGCGCAACGGCAACTACTGGGGCAAGATCAACGGCAACGTCGATGAGGTGATCTTCAACGTCATCGGCAACGACGCAACCCGCGTGGCCGCACTGGTGTCCGGCGAAATCGACGTGATGGAGCCCGTACCGGTGCAGGACGTGGACCGCATCAAGGCCGCGTCCAACCTCAAGGTGCTGCAGGGCCCCGAGCTGCGCGTGATCTTCCTGGGCATGGACCAGAAGCGCGACGAGCTGCTGTTCTCCAACATCAAGGGCAAGAACCCCTTCAAGGACAAGCGCGTTCGCCAGGCCTTCTACCAGGCCATCGACATCGAGGGCATCAAGCGCACCGTGATGCGCGGCGCATCCTCCCCGATTGCCCAGATGTTCCCCGCGCAGGTCAACGGCTTTGCCGCCGATCTCGAAAAGCGCCTGCCATTTGATCCGGAAGCTTCGAAGAAGCTGCTGGCCGACGCGGGCTATCCCCAGGGCTTTGAAGTGACGATGAACTGCCCGAATGACCGCTACGTCAATGACGGCGCGATCTGCCAGGCCGTGGCCGCCAACCTGGCGCGGGTGGGCGTGAAGATCAAGCTCGAGGTCGAGACCAAGGGCACCTACTTCCCCAAGATCCTGCGCCGCGACACCAGCTTCTACATGCTGGGCTGGACTTCCAGCACGGTGGACGCGCACAACGTGCTCTACCCCATCATGTCCTCGCCCGGTGAAGGCGGCCGCGGCCAGTTCAACCTTGGCGCTTACAGCAACCCCAAGGTGGACGAACTGACCGAGAAGGTCGCGTCGGAAACCGACCAGAAGAAGCGTAACGCGATGATCCACGAGGCCATCAAGCTGCACCAGGATGACGTGGGCCACATCCCGCTGCACGCCCAGGCGCTCAACTGGGGCGCCAAGAAGAACATCGAACTGGTGCAGCTGCCAGGCAATGAAATGGTGTGGAAATACATCACCGTCAAATAATGGCCAGCGCGATGGGAGGATGGTTCGGCAGGGTCTGGCAAAGCGACGTCGGCTACAGCTTCCGCACCTCGCCAGTGGCGGTGGTTGCGGCGGTGGTGGCATTCATCTGCGTGTTCTGCGCGCTGTTTGCCAACGTCGTAGCCCCGCACGAACCATTCAACCTCGCCACGCTTGAACTGGGTGACGCCCTGCTGCCGCCTTCATGGGCGCAGGGCGGCAACCCCAAATATTTCCTGGGCACCGACGACCAGGGCCGCGACATCCTCTCGGCCCTGATGTACGGTGCCCGCATCTCGCTTTTTGTCGGCCTGGCCGCCGTCGTGCTGTCG